>CAZDAF010000030.1:0-18342 GCA_964503115.1 uncultured bacterium | reverse complement strand
GTCTAGGCCGACTGATTCTGGGCATCGCTCACGAGTATAATAACATCCTGGCGGGATTGCGGGCTTACGCTCAACTGGCGCAGATACCCGGCAAGGAAAATCGGCTGCGGGAATTACCCGACGTCGCTATAGACCTGGTGGATCGCGCTCAAAACGTTACGGAAGGGTTGCTTAATTTTTCCGAAAAATTCGAACCCGATATTCATTGGGTCAAACTCGCGGAATTGGTCGATGGAATAGCAATGCTTATGCGTAAGGATTTCGAGCAAGCGGGAATACGCGTTGAGACACATATTCCACAGAATGTCGAAATTGTCACTGATGCTTCCAAGTTGCAGCAAGTACTGCTTAACCTTATCTCCAACGCACGCGAAGCTATGGTCGAAGGTGGAACGATCAGGATACGTTACGCAAGCGATGAAAATACGCATTCCATCGAGGTGGAAGACGAGGGTAAGGGAATTCCGGCCGAAGATTTACCGAAGATTTTCGATCCGTTTTACACCACCAAGGGCCCTTTGGCCGCCGGGGGAGGACAAAGCGTCGGATTGGGGTTGTCGGTTTGTTACAGCCTCATTCAAGGGTTGGGAGGGGAAATTGTCGTCGAGAGCGCTGAAGGTGGCGGTTCCACATTCAAGATCGTACTCCCCTGTTCTGCGCCGGAAACCGAATAAACCACAATATAACCGATACGTTTACGAAATGCTGAAATTCCTTATACTTTATCGGGGTTTTATTGCGACATCCACACCCATGTTATATGATCGTGAACGATGAGCCGGTTTTTCTTTTATGACCTTCGCAAGAGAACCCGAGGCGATAGTTTTGATATAATTTTCCCCGGATGGGAAGCGGGTGGGGAGCGGGTGGCTTTTTTCTCTCCTCACGACGACGACGGTATTCTCGGCGCGGGCTATCTCATGAGAGCCTGCATCGAAGCAAGCGTGCCGATCCATTTATACATCTTTTGCGATGGTCGTGCGGGATACTCCAACCCGGAAGAAAAAGATGGGATAATCGAGCGCCGCAAGGCCGAAACAAAAGACGCATACCGCGAGATCGGCCTGGATTCGGACGCTATTACCCGGTTCGATTTCCCCGATTTCAGCCTCATGTCGAGGATAGGTTGGGAGTTGCCCGGAGGTGATGAGGGAACTTTCGCCCGTACGATACCCGCCCTTCGCAAATGGGGCGCCACAAGGCTGGTCATCCCAAACCACTACAGGGAACACATCGATCACGAAGCCACCGGTAAGGTCGGCTGTTACGACGCCCCGCAGGTGGGCGATCCGATAGTGGCCGAGTGGGGATCGTCACTCGGGATTAAGACGGTATTGCAATATGCCGTCTGGGGGGACTTTTCGCCGGAGGAGGCTTTGCTCAACGGAGCCGGTCCCATCAGGGCCAACCGCACCGTTCGGGCCGACGCAAGCGTCGAAACCGTCATGGAAGCCGGATTGCGCAGGTACGAATCCCAGGCGTCGATTATCGAAAACCTCGTACAACGGCGCAAGCAAAGGCTTCGAGCCGGCGCCGCTATCGAATTGTATCTCGATATCGATCCAAGACCGGCTTTGAACTACGCCCCTTATTGGGATATTGTCGAGCGTATCGATAAAGACAACTTAAAACAGGAGGAGCGGCGATGAACCGAAAACCGGGCGCTTTGAAAGTGAAACCCTTGTCCAACAGGGAATATTTGAGCAGACAAAAACGGCTCGGAAAACTCATGGAGCGTGAAAAACTCGATGCGATATTCATGCTGGGATATAACGCGCGCTATATGAGCGGTTACAACCCGTTACTGGAGGACGTCGCTTACGTTCAAACAGCAGAGGGCGACAAGTTTCTGTTCCCCGGCCCGGAATGCCGCACCTTGGCGCTGGTGGAAGCGAAAGGCATCCCCAAAAAAAACATACTGATGACCAGCGATACCATGATATCGGGCGAAGGGTATCCTTACGTACTGGACCAAATGAAGCCGCTGAAGAACATACTCAAAAAGTATCGCCGGATGCGATGGGGAGTTGTGGATGCGGGCGGATTACCCGCCGACATGTACTTTTCGCTTAAGGAAGCCCTGGGCAAATTCAGCGACGAATCCGATCTGCTGATGGAACTTCGCAGGGTTAAAAGCCCCGAAGAGATAGCCATCATGCGTGAAAGCTACCGCATAGCCGGAAAGGCGCTGGTGGCGGGATACAATGCTGCGCAACCCGGCGTGCTGGGGTTCGAGGTGGCTCAATCCATGGCCGAGGTGTTCTATTCGGAAGGCGTGCAGATGCTTAGCGAGATATTCATGGCAAACTCCGGCCCGGAAACGGAGCCGTGCCTGAACCGCCCCTCCGCGCGGCGTATAAAATCGGGCGAGTACGTCATAGTGGACATCGGCGGCGTACTGCACGGTTACTATTCCGACACTGCCCGGACCTTTATAGCGGGTTCAAAGCGCGATCTCAAAAGCCGGGACGCTCTGGAGGTGGCCTATGAAGCTTTCGACGCCGCCTTCTGCGCGATGGGGCCGGGCACCCACGGCGCGGACGTGGATAAGGTGGCTCGCAAAATAGTCGAAAGGCACTTCCCTACGGGAATGGTGTATCAAATCGCGCACTCCGTCGGAGTCGAGCATTGCGAAGGGCCGCATTGCCAGCCGGTCGGGCCGTTCACCGACCTGGTGCTCGAGCCGGGAATGGTGTTCGCGCTCGACGCCGGAATATGGGGAATAACATTGGGCGGATCGAGCGGAGTGCCGAAATACAAAGGCGGAATTCGGCTCGAAGACGGGATTCTTATTACCGAAAACGGCGCCGAACGGCTCACGCCGTCTTTCCCTGCCGATCCCAAAATCACTCGAGTTCATCATCGACCGAAAGGAATATAGAGAAAAAGCGAGGAAAAAACATGAATATCCGTCGGGTAAAAATTATAGCTGTTTCAGTATTTCTTGCAGGAGTGGCCGGCTGCATGGTCACGAGCTTTCTGGGCTATGCCGTCAAGCCGAAACTCAGCCCCGCATACGGAATGAAACTCCATAAAGAGCTCAACGGAGAAGCGCGGATTTACAGAGATAAATGGGGCATTGCGCATGTACGGGCGGATAACGAATCCGACCTTTATTTCGCCGTCGGCTATGCGCAGGCCCAGGACAGACTTTTCCAGATGGACCTGTTCCGGCGCCTGGTTGAAGGCCGGCTTGCAGAGATTATCGGCGACCGGCGGATTGGTGAAATAGAGTTGCGCACCGGCGCAGTTACTACGCTTACCCAGGACAAGATTCACCGGATAATCGGGTACAAGTACCTCGGCGAAGCGGGTGAAGCGTTGCTCAAGGAATATCATCCGGAGGCTTACAGGTTGATGGAAAGCTTCGCTGCGGGTGTGAACGCCTACATCGCGGACTGCGGCGATAAAACCCTCCCGATGGAGTTTCGGATGCTCGATTATAAGCCCGAGCCGTGGCGCGTCGCCGATACGATAAGCCTCGCGCGTTTCGTGGGCTGGTCGCTGTCGTCAAACCTGAACGCGGAAATACTCAGATGGGCGGTGGCGAACAATCTGGGAGAAAAGCTCGCATGGGAGCTGCTCCCCCGGTATCGTAAACCCGTGCCGGAAATACCGACGATCATACCGCGCGATCTCGTAGACTATCGCAAGGTAAAACCCATATATCCGAAGTTATTGTTCGGTCGCAACGCCCCTCCGTCCGCTTCGCCCAAGGCGCTCGCCGGGTTATCCGAAGCTATCACCGCCACGCGCCTGTACGACGGGTTGTTACAGTCGGGCCATGCAAGCAACAACTGGGTCATCGGGCCGAAGCTGTCGGCAAGCGGCAAACCGATATTGGCCAACGATCCTCACCTTTCGCATATGATGCCGGCGACTTTCTGGACGGTGCATATTATCGGCGCGGGGTACGATGCATACGGCGTTACATTCCCCGGCGTTCCTTTCATCGTACTCGGCCATAATCGCCACATCGCATGGGGCTGCACAACGTCAATAGCCGACGTCCAGGACGTATACGTCGAGAAGTTTGATTCCAGCGGCGAGCGATACCTTTTCGAGGGCGAATGGGAACCGGTGGTACGCCGTAAGGAATTCCTCAAGTGCCGCAGGGGACTGACCGGTCCGGTCAAAGACGCCGGACACATTGAAGTACGCTTGACGCGGCACGGCCCCATCATTAACGACCTTGCGCCCGAAACCCTCGAAGGCGCTCCCCCCATGGCGCTGAGGTGGACGGGATATGACTACACCACCGATCAGGAGTTGTCCAGGGCGCTTATGACGTCTTCAAACGTCGAGGAATTTATGGAGCGCGCTCGGAAAATAAGGCCCGAAAACGTTGCCAACGAGGCTGACGTAATGGTTACGTTGATGAAAGCTTCGAGTATCGAAGATTTCAAGAAAGCTATGGCAATGCACGCTCTACCCGACCAGAACTGGGTGGCCGTGGACGATCGGGGGCATTTCGGCTATATGGCCGGGGGGCGCGTGCCCATCCGCACGATGGGAGACGGTAACATGCCGGTACCGGGATGGGAAGGCGATTACGAGTGGGTGGGCTTCATACCGCCCGAACATATACCACAGGTATTCGATCCCGAGCGGGGATACATAACCACCGCCAACAACGAGGTAGTGCCTTCCGAAGATTACCCCTACGTTTTCAGCTACTTATACTCAACGGGCTGGCGCGCGACGCGGATCGAGGAATTATTGAGAGAGAAGAAGAAGCTCACCGCCGCCGACATGGCGCGCATACAAAACGATACCAAAATGGTCGCCGCGCGATACATGGTTCCGCTCCTTTTGCAAGCACTGGACGGCATGTCCGATATGACCCCACTCGAACAAAAAGCTCGAAAGGCACTGGAAAATTGGGACTATTTCGCCACCACGGACAGCATAGCATGCACCATCTTCAGCGAATGGCGCCGCATTATACCAAACCTGATACTTGAGGATGATCTGGGCGAGCTCTTCCCGGCCTATTTTCACGAGTCGGCATCGTTCGTTGCCGTAGACGACATGATAATGCAAGGCAGCCCTTTGTTCGACAATAAAAACACCAAACAAATCGAAACTCGAAAGGACGTTTTCCGCGCGACCTTCAGGACGGCGGTGAGCAACTTGAAAAAAAGGCTTGGAAAAAACATTACGAAATGGCAGTGGGGCCGGGTGCACACTATAACCTTTGCTCATCCGCTGGGCATATGGCCGCTGGACAGGTATTTGAATTACGGTCCCTTGCCGCATCAGGGAGGGGTCGGCACAGTCCGCAACGCCTGGCACCGGCCAACCGATTTCCCGACTCTGGGTGGACCGTGCCTGAGGCACGTCATAGACATGGCGGACGTGGATGGAAGTTTATGGGTGATCGATGGCGGAGAAAGCGGCCAGTGGAGAAACCCGCACTATAAAGACGGCGCCGAAATGTGGTATCGCGGCGAATATTTCAGGGCGATCATGAACATAAACGAAGTGATCGAACAAAACGAAGGGCTTCTAAAACTGAGGCTGCTGCCGGAAGGAAGTTTCGAGTAGCCCGTCATACGGTCAAGCTGCGGAGACTTGCTCCATACGGACTTACGCCCCATGCAGGTTTCCGCTACGCTACAATTCGCTTCAGTTCGCCCGTGGCGCCCCGGCATTATTCCAAATGAGGCGGCTTTCCGCCTTTTTATCGGTTTTTCAAACCTTAAGTATATGATCTGTCGTTTTCCTAAAAATTCGGATAAGGGTCGTTAGTGTCTTTTCTCCATTGGCGCAGCTTTTTTTTCAGTTCCGATTTGACTTTCGAGAATGCCGGGTTCTGCGCCAGATTATTTCGCTCGTTCGGGTCTCTGACTATGTTGAAAAGCTCCTCCGGGGGCCGGGGCACACAGCAGCGTTGCCCAGGCACTTTTGCCAGTCGCCTTGACCAGTCGAACTTATTCTGGTCGAGCCCGGTCGGAGTATCGTTCAGGTTTTCGATATATTTCCACTCTTTCGTGCGGATTGTGCGCATGGGTGTGTAATGCACGTGGTAAGAGACCTCCGCAAAAATTGCATTGTGAATTTCTTTCGTTTTGCCGCGCGCCAACTGAAGTAATGAAGTGCCCTGAACCGCTTCAGGCACGGGCAATTTCGCCGCTTCGAGAGCGGTCGGCATCAAGTCTATCGAGGACACCAGCGCGTCGATCACTTCGCCCTTCGGCAGCCCCTCCGGCCAGCGCAATATCAGCGGCGTCCCTATGCCGCGGTCGTAGCAGGTGGTTTTACAGCCGGGGTAGGGGGGGCCGTTGTCTGAGATGAAAATCACCATCGTGCGGTCGGCAAGTCCAAGCGATTCGAGGTGGTCCAGGATTTCGCCGATGATCTTGTCCATACCGGCTGCCTGGCTGTAATATTTCGCGACGTCCTCCCTGATGTCGAGCCAGTTGGGTATATCCCAGTATTTCGGTATCGAAATAGCCCTCGGGTCCACCGGGAAGTCGGGGTCCATTTTGAATTGCCCTTTTGACAAGCGGTGCGTCTGGAAGAAATTCAGCTCGAGGAAAAAGGGCCGCTTTTTATTGACGGAAATAAACCTGCGGGCCATGTTCGAGCTGTTTATTCTCATGACGCTCATACGCCGTTGATAACCGTACCAGCCTGTGGGTTTGAAGGTCGCCACGTGCCATTTGCCCTGGATGCCGGTGTGATACCCTGCGTCCCGGAGACGGCGGGCCATCGTGGGAATGTCGCGCGACATCTGATATTGATGGTGTATGTGAGTCAGGCCGTGCACCCCGACGCTATGCGGAGCCCGGCCTGTCATTATCGATGATCGCGAGGCGCTGCAACTCGGCGCAGTCACGAACGCGTTTGTAAATCGTACGCCTCCGTTCGCAAGCTCGTCAAGGTTCGGGGTTTTGATATCATCGTTCCCGTAGCAGCCCAACTCCCTCCAGCCGAGATCGTCGGCGGTCGTGAGTATTATATTCGGCGGCTTGTCGCCCGCTTTCGCTCTTGACAACATACCTGCGAAAAGTGCCGATGCGGCAATCGCTGCCGAGTCGCGCATAAATTTCCTGCGGTCTACTTGTTCTCCCATAATTACACCTCTCGAATATGATACCATAATATACTACTGAAATTATGCGACAAGCCGCCGATCCAAATGATTATAAGCCGCATCTGCGACTTTGAAAAATTTATCAATCACCATCTCGCCGGCCAAGGTAGTCATCAGCTTTATTCTGCAACGCTTTATGCCGGAAGGAAAAGAAGGGCCAATATGAAAAGCGGCGCCGCGAGCAAAAGGATCATCATTGAGTATCCGATAATATCGCGTGCTTTGAGGCCCGTTATGCCCAGAAGCGGCAGCGCCCAGAACGGCTGGAACATGTTCGTCCACTCGTCACCGTATGCAACGGCCATAAGCGCTCTGGGAAAGCTTACCCCCAGTTCCTGTGCCGCTTTTACAACCACCGGGCCCTGCACAGCCCACTGACCGCCGCCTGAAGGCACAAATATGTTCACAATACCCGCGCCAAAAAACGTGAACACAACGAAACTGTGTGGGCCGGATATCGAAACCACCCACGCGGAAAATATTCCCACCAGCCCGGAGAACTTTATCATGCCCATAATTCCCGAGTAAAAAGGGAATTGTAATATTATTCCCGCACAGCTCTTTACACCCTCTCCAACCGCTCTCACATACCGGATGGGAGTGCCATGTAAAAGTATGCCGACAAACAGGAAAAAGAAGTTGAGGCTATCTATGCCCAGTCGCGCAAAACCGCCCGTGGCGAAGTCGTAAACGACATAACTCATGCCCATCACGCCTATCAATACGCTCAACAGCAAGCTGTTTTCCAACCACCCCGCGACCCCGCCGCGAGTGTCACTCGCCCGGGGTTCCTCATCGACGGAACCGGCATCTTGGGCCCATTTATCGAAGCCTTCCGTGCCCGCCGCATCTTTGGGCGTCATCAAAGCGACAAGCGCCGGCAATATCGCCAGAAATGCAATGCTTAAAAAGATGTTCATCGGGCTGAAAACGGTACTCGATACCGGGAGCGCACCCATTATGTCGAACATAATATTGGTACCCGGATCGGTACTCGATGCGGTTATTGGAGCGGAACCTGAAAGCCCTCCGTGCCAGACCATCAGCCCTACATACCCCGCAGCTCCCAACAACGGATAATGCATCGATATGCCTCGCCGGGCGCCGCACCTGCCCACCTCGCGAGCCAACAACGCCCCGACGATCAACCCAAGACCCCAATTTATCAACGCCATCAGAGCAGCCGCAAAACACACCAGCGCCGCACCGCTCGCAGTCCCCTTCGGCAAGGCGGCAACCTTGTCGATAAGACGACGTACAGGTTTGGACGAGGCCAAAGCGTGACCAGTGACAAGGATAATGCACATTTGCATCCCGAACTTTAACAGCGCCCAAAAACCGTTGACCCAGTGTTTAACCATGTCAAAGGGACCGTTGGGGGTCAAAATCATGCCCGTGATCCAGGTAATGAATGTAAGAATTATCGCGAAGATAAATGGATCGGGCATGTACCGCTGCGCCCAGCGGGCAAGTGCTTCTCCTGTTCGAGCTATCATTTCTGCGAAGATTAGCACGACCCACCCGGGCTGTCCAGCGAACGGGGGGGGGTGGCTAAATCTTCACTTGATGCCGTAAGCTCACTTGCCCTCGAATTCCGGCTTTTTTTTCATAACGCGCGCCATCATGCCCTTCGGGATGTCCTCGGCGATAATGTTCGAAGCCGCCAGTAACGTTTCGCACTTCAATCCGACCGCCAGCGGAGTGTTCATGCTCATGTTGATCGCCCGCTTCGTCGCCTGTACGGCCAGCGGAGCGTTTCCGGCTATCTTTTCGGCGATCTCCATGGCTTTATTGAAAGTTTCCGCCGGATCGCACAGCTCATCGAACAACCCTATTCGGTACCCTTCCCGGGCGTCAATTCGCATTCCGGTGAGCAGAATTTGTTTAGCTTTACCCACCCCGACGATTCGCGACAACCGCTGGGTACTGCCCATGTCCGGAATTACTCCCAGCGCGACTTCCTCGATACTGAAAATGGCGTTATCGCCCGCCACGCGGATATCGCATGTGCAAATCAACTCGCCGCCGGCGCCGAGGCAGTATCCGTTAATTGCCGCGACTACCGGCACGCGCAAGTTTTCCATACCCGAAAAGTAATCCGATAACGTACCCAGATACCGTTGAGCAAACGCCGCCCTCGATGCCGCGCTGCCTTCAAACGATTCCTTACCCATAAGTTGTGCCGCGCCCTTCAAATCCAGTCCTGCGCTGAAAGCCTTCTCACCGCTGCCGGTAAGAATGGCGCATCGCACCTCGGAATCCGCTTCGATTTCCGCAGCGACTTCGGGAATACGCTCCCATACATCGAGGTCCATAGCGTTCAAACATTCGGGGCGGTTGAGCTTGATAACCGCTACATTGCCTACTTTTTCCCATACAACTTTTTCTTCACGACCCATGACTTCCTCCAAAAAATGATATGCTCATCTTAGCTTGAAACCGCTCGATTCGCCATAAGTCGGCGATCTCGCTCTTCGTTTGACACTGGCTTTTTTCGGCCCGATAATTTATACAATGTTAATCGGTTACAGATGTTACCCCTGCGTGTTGGACGATCTGGCCGGCGCGCTTGATTTATTAGATACCGATGAACAAATCGCGCGGCGGGTAATGAACGAAGCGGCAGGTTTTTTGGCCGAAGAAGGCCCTGACAGGAAACCGCCTTCGTATTACATAACCGCCGTGCACCGCATGCTTAAGCGTGCCACCGGCATTGAAGAGCCTTTCGCGGAATTGCGCGAGCGCACCAACGCCACCGGCATCGAAATAGCCGCCCGACTGCGCACCGAGATTAAGCAACTACCCGATGCCGACCGATTCCGGCGGATAGTGTTGTGGTGCGTGGCGGCCAATCATCTCGATTTCCGTACCGCCGGAACCGGATACGACTTCGATCCTGAAAGTATATATTCATTCCTCGAAAGCGAGGTCGAACGTGGATTGGCCGTGGACATGGTCGAGGAGTTCCGTAAAGCCGCTTCGGAAGCGAAGGAAGTGCTCTACGTGCACGACAACGTGGGCGAAGTGGCCGTCGACACGCTGCTTATCGCTCAACTGCGCCGTATGGGAGCCACCGTAACGAGCACCCTGCGGGGCGGGCCTATCACCAGTGATGCGACCATCGAGGACGGCAGGACCGCCGGAGTGTTCGACGCGGCGGACAAAGTCATTCTCGCAGGGCCGGACACGTTGGGTATTTCCATCGAAGAAATGACTCCCGAGTTGGAATCAGCGTTAAAAACCGCGGACCTGGTGGTTTCCAAAGGGCAGGCCAACTATTATGTCTTAACGGAATATATGGAAAATATACCGGGCCGGACGGCGTTCCTGTTCAGCACCAAATGCGACCCGGTCGCGGAAAATTTCCAACTCAAGGGAAAACAAAACATTGTTTGGATAAGTTAATAAATACAAGAAATCGAAGGAGAAACTGATAATGAAAAGACGTGATTTTGTTAAAAGTCTGGGAGCGGCGGGTTTGTTGACCACTATGGGGCCCGCATGGGTGGAACGCGCCATAGCCGCCGAGCCGCGCGGCCCGATGGGAAGGCCGCTTGGGCCGAACGAGACGCTTCTTGTTTACAACGCAAAGCCGGTCGATGTCGCCGGCGGCGGGCTTTTTACCGAAAACGCTTTGTTGATTCGAGGCGGCAAGATTGAAAAACGCTTATCGGTCGGCGAAAACGACCTCCCCGGCGCTGACCGGAAAATCGACGCCGGCGGGCGATATGTCATACCCGGCATCATAAACGCCCATTGCCACATGACTATGCCGGGCTCACTCGCTGCAAGTTTGAGTCTACCTTTGAACTTCTACGATCAGATCGACCGCAACTGCGTGGATTGCGTCATCCACGGCGTTACCACCGTCCGCGATCAAAGCGGCGGGCATGCTTGGATTATCGAAAGGCAGGAGCGAATCACACGCGGCAGCCTCATGGGGCCACGCATCCTTCGAGGCATCGGAGTCGAGGTGCCGAAAGGCTACGGAAGAAGTCTCATACCCCCCTGGATTGCGAAAAACGCCGTTTTAGCCGCACGCAACGTCGCCGAAACTCGCGATAGCGTCGCAAAAGCCATCGACCTGGGCGCCGATCATATAAAGCTGTTCCTCCAGGAGGTTACCCTCCTCCAAGGCGATTTGAGGTATCCACAGATGACCGATGAGATGCTCGAAGCGACGGTCGATAAAGCCGCTAAGTTCGGGAAAACAGTCGCCGTGCATCACACTTACCTCGAAGCGCGAAGAAGAGCGATCCGCGCCGGAATTCAGTCGCTCGAGCACATGCCCATCGACGGGCCTCTTACCGACGAGGATCATAAGGCGTTTCAGGAGGGTAAACACATCGTGGTGCCCACCGGCAGTGTGGCCTATGCGCTGGTGTTCCCCGCTTCGGGCGATGTAAATTTCGAGCACCCCAGTGTGCAGAGAATGTTCGAGGAAAAGCAGAAGCGAATTTACTCATTGCTCAATGAATTTTGCGTACCGGCTTTGGCTCGAATGGGCGAGAAAGTATACCGGAAATACGCCAGCCCCGGCTTTTTCGATAAGAAACATCTTATACCCGCGCCGAGCGCGCAATATTTCAACAGATCCGGCGCCATCGGCGGCGACAACATGATGCGCATGTACCGCGCGGGATGCAAAATGGGTTGCGGAAACGACGGCGGCATACCGTTCGTATGGCCCGGTGGCATGGCGCTCGAAATGGGGATCAACGAACAGGCCGGCATGAAACCGCATCACGTGCTACGCAACGCCACCGCCGTAAATGCCGAAGTTATCGGGATGAGCGATTCGCTCGGAACAATCGACGCAAATAAAATCGCCGATCTTGTCATGCTCGACGCCAACCCCCTCGAAACGACGGGAAACATGGGAAAAATAGCCGCCGTCCTACAAGCCGGAAGACTGGTGCATACGACGGGGAAGGTGACGGGAACTTAACGCTGAGACGGACTTTTTGAGAGTGGCGGTAAGCGCGACAGGAATGTCGCGCCTGCTGTTTATCGACATCCTTTTGGATCGTATCCCTACTTTCCAATACAGAATCGCGAGAAGATGATGTCGAGAACTTCTTCGACGCCGGAGGCGCCGACTATTTCGTCGAGCGCTTCGCGTGCGAGACGGACTTCGAGTGCTATTATTTCGTGCGGTCGGCCTTCATCGAGCGCGGCGGTCGCGCGTTCGAGCGCTTCGAGCGACCTTTTCACGGCAGCGTAATGCCTCGCGGAGCTTAACAGGTACCCCTCGCTTCGTGCCGCGCGGCTGCCATCGAAGCGCCTGTTGATTACAGCCTCGATCAACGCCGGGATACCTTCGCCCGTCAGCGCCGAAACGAGCAGCGGCTCCTCGTTGCGCCAATATTCGGGCAATTCCGACCTCTTGAGCGCCTGGGGCAAATCGCACTTGTTGAAAATAAGCACATGCGGCGCGTCGTAAGCGATACCGAGCACTTCGAGATCATCTCTCGTCGGCGGTTCCGATATATCGAGCAACACCAGCAGCACCCCGCCGGCAGGGTCGGTTGCGTGGGTTCGTGCACGACCCCGACTACGCTCGGCAGCCAACTCCTCCGGGCTGCCCGGCTTTGCGGGGCGAACACCCGCCGTATCCACCAGCAGGAAGGGCGTGCCGCGCCACACCACCCGCTCCTCGATTACATCGCGAGTGGTTCCCGCTTCGGGGGTGACTATCGCGCGGGCGGCGCCCAAGAGGCGGTTGAGCAGGCTCGATTTGCCGACGTTGGGCCGCCCGACAAGTGTGAGGCGGTACCCTTCCCTGAGCACGCGGCCTTCCTTGTAACCATCGGCCAGTTCGGCCAGTTCGAGCATGGCGGCGCCCAGAAGCTCTTTAAGCAGATCGGCGGGCAACGCGCCGATGTCTTCCTCCTCGGTAAAATCTATTCTGCTTTCGATCTCGGCCAAAGCTTGCGTTAACTTATCCGCGACATCGCCGAGCCGGCCGCTGAGCGCTCCCTCGAGTTGCAGGCGTGCATTGGCCAGCTCCCGGTCGCTGCTCGCTGCTATCAGGTCCACCACCGCTTCCGCCTGCACGAGGTCCAGTCTGCCCGCCAGGAAGGCCCTGCGGGTGAATTCACCCGGCCCGGCGGGTCGAGCGCCTGCCGCCAGAACGGCTTCGAGCACACGCCGCGCCACAAACGGCCCGCCGTGACAATTGATCTCAATCGTCTCCTCGCCGGTGTAAGATCGACCAGAGGCGAAATACAACAGCAGGGATTCGTCGATGATTTCTCCCGTTTGAGGCTCGACGACGTGCCCGTGATAGACGCGGTGAGATTCGAGCGGCGGGCATCCTTCACCGTTTATGCCGCGCCACACCGCTCGGGCGACATCCCCCGCCTGCGGGCCGCTGACCCTCACCACCGCAATACCCCCTTCACCCGGAGGGGTGGCGATAGCGGCTATGGTGTCTGAATGATCGTTCATTTCTCGGAAAGACAAGGGATTTAAATCCCTTGTCCACCATTATTTTATGCACGGCGAGATAAGAATCGCGCCCAAAACAGCGATACGCCGCGCATCATCTTGGTAAGCGCGGGCGGTAAATCATAAAGCTCGACCACCACACCGTCGGGGTCGAGCAGGTATGTCACCCACAGCCCCGAAGGCTCCCTCGCCGGGCCCATTATCACCCGAACTCCTTCCACCTGGAGCTTCCGAACCCATCTGCGCGTCTGTGTGGCCTGGAAGCATACGTGTTTTATGCCCACCTCCGTATACCGGACGTCATAAGGCGTCACCGGATCGGGGAACCAAACCTGTTCGCTCGAGCGATCCACTCCCGGAAATTCGACAAGCTCGACGCCGTTCCCGTCAATACCCACGCGGGCAACCCGCACGCTACCGTCGTGATGCGATTCCGGGAATATCTCTTTGGCAAGCGCCAGTCGACCGGCGCTCACCTGCGGCAGACCGAGCACCACACCGTAAAACGCGACGGATTTATCCAGCGACGATACCGTCATGGTCGCATACCCCAGCTCGACTCCTTTTTTCGCTCCGCCATATACCGCAAGCGGTATCATGTCCGGGTCGGCAATACTTAAAAACTTCTCGCCCCACGGGTCCGTGACTTTCTTGAACTCGAGGTTCCTTGCGGACAGGCGCGATTCGAAGTGCTTAAGGCTTGCCACCCTGAACGACAATCTTGCCGGGCCGACATTTGTGAAATATCGACGCGCTTTTTGGAAAGGCTCCTGCTCAATTTCCGGAAAACTGAAAAGCTCGATTGAATCGTAACCGCGCTGATGCCAGGTAATCCTGACCGTGGGCGCTCCAAGATGCCGCCCGATGAGGCTGCGCTTGGGCTTCTGCACAACGCTGCCCATCCGGGGAATGCCGATAACCTTTGAATAAAACCTCCCGGAACTCCGGTGATCCGAAACAGTCACACCGTAATGTTGCAGCCGCTGTATCATAATGGATTGAGTTTAGCCCACAATGAGGGCCGAGTAAATATAAGGGGCACGGCGCCGGTGCTAACCGGTCGTATGGGCTCTGCCTGTTGAAATAAAACTCCTCAAATGAAAAACAGGCGGTTCCCCCTTATTTTTACGGTTCTTTTTACCGCTACTTCCGCTAATTTCAAAGTGGAACTAATGGAACACTAAAGCGTTCAAAGTTACAATCGGGTTTTTATAGTACATTCAATCTGATTACCACTAACGAACCGACAGAAACGGGAAGGAGTAAAAAAGATAATGAAATCAATGGGCAAAGTAATCATAGCGATAACAATTCTACTCGGGCTGACAATAATCGGCACCGCCCGCCCCTCCGACTCCTCGAAGATACGGCTTGCGGAGGACGGGTTGCGAGTCCGCACCACTGAAAACGGCGTTCGGCTGTCGATGCAGCTTAAGCGTTCGGTCAGATTGCCTGTTTCAGGAGTGGTGAAGGCACAACTCTATAACCTCGAAGGCAAACGACTGGTGCGAAAAACTAAAGAAATCTACCTGATCACCAACCCCACACATGTCGCACTCACCCTGGATGTTCCGAATTTCGAGCAAGGCAAACCCGAGCAATATATCCTCGAGTACGGTTTCCAATCCAGGGGCAGGGGTTTTAAGAAGCGATCGAGTCTGTACAATCTGGTGTCGCTCCTCGAAACCCGCGTGATGGGGGCCAGGGAAGTGATGGCCGGCAGCTCCGCTTCACTCAGAGTGCTTGTACGGGATGCCAACGGAGACCGCAAGATCGAGGGCGCAAAAGTCGCCATCACCCTGGACGGCGAGAAAGTCTTCACCGGCAAAACGAACCGGCAGGGCACATTGTCTCCAACCTTCCGGGTTCCATCCAAATCGGGCTCGGTCAAGCTTGCCGTGATTGTCGACTCTCCCGAAGGCTCCGACCATTATGAAGACACTCTTAAAATAAAAGAGGTCAATCGAGTTCTCCTGGTTACCGACAAGCCGCTCTACCAGCCCGGCCAGGATATTCACCTGCGCGCTTTAGCGTTGCGGCAGCCGTACCTGAAGCCGCTTAATAACCGAAACATCACTTTCGAGGTCGAGGATTCGAAGGGCAACAAGGTATTCAAGCGCACAATGAAAACAAATGATTTCGGGATAGCCTCCGCCATATTCACACTTGCAACGGAAGTCAACATGGGTGAATACAAAGTTCGGGTTGTGATGGAAGACGACACGAAAGTCGAGAAGACCGTCACCGTTGACCGATACGTATTGCCAAAATTCAAAATCACATTCGAGCCGGACAGGCCGTTTTATCAACCGGGTCAACAATTGCATGGAACCATAAACGCGCAATATTTCTTTGGAAAGCCGGTCGCCAACGGCCAGGTATCGGTCACCGCAAGTAAATTCGATGTGGGTTTTCATCCGTTTGCCTCAATCGAAGGCAAAACCGACCGCGAGGGCCATTATAAATTTGAACTGAAACTCCCGGATTATTTTATAGGCGAGCCTCTCGAACAGGGTAAGGCGAGGGTACGGCTCGAGCTGTCGGTGACGGACGGCGCGGATCATGAAGAAGTAAAGACCGCATGGCTGGTTATCTCCAAAACTTCGCTTCTGCTTGAGGCTATCCCCGAGAGCGGCTCGCTGGTCAGGGGCGTCCCGAACAAAATTTACGTACTGGCGTCCAGACCCGGAGGCGAACCCGCCCGCGTCGAGTTTTACGACCCGTTTTCTCAGGAATGGCTTTCGACCGACGATCTTGGAATAGGCGTTCTGACGGTCACTCCTCAAGAGAAATCATTGAATCTGACCCTTAAGGCGCGTGACGAAAAAGGCAATTCGATAACTAAAAAATTCAAACTGGCCGGCTCCAAAGAAGACGACGCCATACTGGTCAGGACCGACCGGGGCATATATCGCGCGGGCGATGATATTCACCTGGCCGTGCTGTCGTCACGGGACGGCACTGCTTACATCGACCTCATTCAGGAGGGTCAGGTCGTTCATACCGCCTGGACGGAAATTCGCAACGGCGTCGGCGAATTTAATCTGACCATACCGCTCGATTCGCAAGGCTCGGCGGTGATCCATGCCTACCGCATCACTCCAAACGGCAATTGGCTGCGAGATTCGAGGCGTATTTTCATCGAACCGGCTACCGACCTGAGAATCGAAGTTCGCCCCGATAAGAAATCCTACCTGCCCGCTGAAGACGCGACGATAAACTTCCTCGTGAAAGACCGCAGGGGTGAACCCGTCGCGGCGGCGCTCGGCATCCAGATAGTGGACGAGAGTGTTTTCGCCCTGCAGGATATGCGACCCGGGCTCGAGAGAATTTACTTCCTGCTCGAGCAGGAACTTGCGAAACCTCGATATGAAATCCACGGGTTCAGCATACCGGGTATCATTACCATGGTCGTTCCGGCGGCGGGATCGACTACTCGCAAAAACCGTATCGGACAGGTGCTGCTTGCGGCTGCGGACACCGGAATTAAATACGATCTCATTACCAATACCGCCGACGCTCGGCAGGAAAAGTTCAAAAAAGCCGCCCGGAAATTCCTGGAAATCAGAGCCGATAAGATCATCAAGGCCGGCGGCGACTATATTGCCAAGGGCCACCGCCGGAGCATCAATTACCCGAAAGACATCGATCGATTGACGAAAGGCAGATTTCTCAAGCGCTCCGACCTGATCGACCTGTGGGGGACCAGGATTCGCGTCAAGGGTTATCACCCGTATCCCAATCTGACCTCCGCCGGCCCGGACGGGCATTTCGATACAAGTGACGATATCCATTACGACACAGCGCCTCCGCCTAGACCTATCATGGCCTTTAATGGGGCATTTGCAGGTAATGGCGGCCGTGGGAAATTACGCCGTCGCCCTAGAGGAGGAAGGCCGTTACGCATGAACGGCGGGCACAGACCAAAAATGGCTAAGAAGAGGAACGGAGACAGAAAAACCGAATCGGAGACAACCGGCGGTGGCGGTGAGGAGCCGCGCGTGAGAAGTTATTTCCCCGAAACATTGTGGGTCGAGCCGTCCCTTATCACCGACGGTTCAGGTCACGCAAGCGCAACCATCACCATGGCCGATTCGATCACCACCTGGCGGCTTACGGCAATGGCCAACTCGAATAAAGGCGCTTTGGGCAGCACCTCGGAAGGTATCCGCGTCTTCCAGGAGTTTTTCGTGGACATCAACCTCCCCGTAGCGCTTACCCGTAACGACCGCGTCACCATACCCGTCGCAATATATAACTATCTGCCCGGCTCACAAGACGTACGACTCGAGCTGGAACCGGGGGATTGGTTCAAGATTCACGGAGACCGCAAAACCAGTATAACACTCGAAAAAAACGAGGTGCGTGGCGTCGGGTTCGATATAACCGTAAAGGACGTAGGCGTACATTCGCTCACAGTTAAGGCATACGGCCAAACTCGCAGCGACGCCGTCCGCCGGTCGGTTGAAGTCATACCCGACGGCCGGGAACAGGTAACGAACTTTAACGGGCGACTCGACGGCAAAATCGCTTACAAGGTAATGTACCCCGAAGTCACCGTTCCGGGTGCGAATAAGCTGTTTGTGAAAGTATATCCGGGGTTGCTTGCCCAGGTTGTCGAAGGACTCGATAACATTTTCAGAATGCCTTCCGGCTGCTTCGAGCAGACGTCGAGTATCACTTACCCGAACATCCTTGTGCTGGATTACATGCAGAAAGCGGGCGCCGTCACTCCGGAGCTCAAAATGAAAGCCGAAGGTTTTATCAACAACGGCTACCAGCGATTGCTGACT
>CAZDAF010000029.1:0-18546 GCA_964503115.1 uncultured bacterium | reverse complement strand
CAAGCTCTTTCTCCCTCGTTTCAATTTGTTTCTCTTTTCTATACTTTCTTTCCTTAAGGAACTTTCTGAAAGAATCTCCTTTCAACTTACCCCGTTCCGGTCCTTGTTCCCTGAACTCTTCAAGAGCTATGAACCTATCTATAGTTTCCGGGCTTAGTGCGTGCTCCATTTTACAAGCGTCTTCTTCTGCGACATGAGCGTCAAGTCCCAGAACCTCCTCTAAAAAGCGCATGAGAACGCGGTGTCGGCGCAATATTTCTTTTGCTATTTCCCTGCCCTTGTAGTTCAGGATGACCGCTCCATAAGGGCTGTGCCGGACGAGGTCGTGTTTTTCAAGATGCCTGATCATCCCCACCACGCTGGGCTTGGTCACATTAAGCCGCCTGGCTATATCCGTGACTCTGACATCGGGCGAAAGATTCTCTTCTTCTATTTCGTAGATGGCTTCGAGGTAATCCTCCATATTCGCCGTTATGGCCTCTTTTTTTTCTTCCAATTTGTTGGTTTGATCCACCATTTACTCTCTCTATATACATAATATATTAGGCATTCCTAACTTTGTCAACCCCACCAACAATTTTTTTTATTTTTTTTGAGGTTCCTGTCCTAAGAAGTTAATGGTGAACGAAATGTAAAGGATGAAGAAATTTCGTACCCTTCGACTCCGCTCAGGACAAACCCGCACGGGCAAGCTTCGAACTGTGCACTTCGCATCGACATTTGCCCCGCCCCCTCGGGCCCTCCTAACTCCTCTCATCTTAGCTGCTTGCCGGTAGTGGTGGCGGCCAGCCTGCCATGCTTGACACCTCGAGTGCCGATTATCTTATCGGCAAATTTTTGCACCTCTTTTCCGACGCCATGGACGGCGATGACTTCAAGGCAATTGGCGTGATCGAGGTGAATGTGTAAAGTGCTAAGCACCTTGTCGGGATGGTCATGCTGAAAATTCGTTAGCTCATCCGTTAGTTCCCTTACATGATGGTCGTACACCAAGGTAATTGTCCCCACTATCTCCTGGTCCTCTTCCCATTCCTGCCGGACCAGATAATCGCGGATCAAGTCACGGATCGCTTCACTACGATTACTGTATCCCTTGCTTTCTATCACCTGATCGAAACGTTGTAGAAGCTCCCGATCCATGGATACTCCAAACCTGCCGGCTCCTGACATCCTTATTCACCTCCGATGCGAAGGGTCGGAAAATAATTCTCCGCCTAAAAAATCGGGTTTACTGTAATTCTGGATTAAATTTTGCGCTACCGATATAATCCAGAAATACGCCTTCGTAGGTATCGAAAACCTCACTGGGCGCTATCAATAAATACAATGTTTGTATGGGCGCATCATACCGGGAATATAGCAGACCTTTCATTACCGGATGCCCCGCTTTTTGGGCCATGAAACGCACATAGACATATTTCAAAGGACTGCCTATTATCCAGGCCACATCACTCGATCGCACAAGACAATTGATCTCCAACCCGTTGCAAACGCCTTTAAGAGCATGTTCCGCCAGTGCCTGCTGATTCTTCGGATCGGTCATGTTAACGTTCGGATCACCCGGGATATTGCCGAAAGTCGCCACGATCATTACAGGCAGTTTTCGGTGGGTATAAAACTTGGCGTAATATACCTTGCCGTGCTTTTGCTCGACATCCCACGGTCCTTGCGGAGGGGTAATGTCCTGGAAAAACGGTGGATTCGGATCCGCCATAAGTGTGGGATTCTTGACGGGACAGGCGCCCAGAACCGAAAGAAACGCCGACAGCACCAGAAACAACACGACATAATTAAGAATATTTCTCTTCATTTTCTATTCCTCTATATTTTAGAATAAAAAGTATCATCAGGCTCGTCAAGGAGAAAACGCTTGCAATACCCGACCACATTCCAAGTTTCCATCCCCAGGGCACGTAACGAAGTCTTATTTCACGGGCGGGTTTGGGCGGTCCGACTTCGATAAAAAGATCGTTCCACTCCGAAACCGCCATCTCGACTCCGTCCGACCATGCCCTCCATCCGGGCAATAGGGTGATACGCGCTCGAAGCAATCTCGCCGACGAAGAACCCCGCCATATCAAGTCCTGCGCCCGGCTGTCTTCCGCCCACGACGCGGTCCGGCCATCCACGGCCAATATGGAGTGAGCGGTTACGTCCTCCCATAACAACCCCCCAACCCACCTCATCCAGGGCCGTGCGATTCCCTCGCCATAAAAGACAAAATAGTACCTCACACCCAGCTCGGCCCACACCAGCGAGTCAACCGAACCGTAAGTAATTGGGAAAGAATATCCGTGGGTTTTGAAGTATTCAATACTTTCTTCTTGTTTAAAACCAAGCGCCAGGCCAATTTTGCGAACGTAACCGGCGGGATACAGCGCATCCAACAGGTTCACATCGTCGAAACCCGCCACAAGATTGAGGTTGGAAGGCATCATAACCTGCGCGCTTGCCGCGCGGCCTGTCGGGCGGTTCCCTTTCAGATACCGCACTTCTTCACGGTCGATGTGACGCAACGGGTCCAGAAGCGGTTTCAAGCCCAGTGCATGCGCGTTTAACACCAGTTCGACCGCCACAAGCAACGATAGTAATACCGCCGACCGGCGTCCCAATAAAGAGACGGCAAGCGCTGCCGCGCCAAGAATTGCCATGCCGATGCCGGCGGCGGCGAAGTTAAAGTTTTTTCCTCCAATAGAGGTTCCCAACGCGAATGCAGCGGCGAAAACCGCCAACGCCAAAGCAACCCGCCTCGCCCGGCGGCCATCGATATTTCCCACGGATATACCATAAACGCCCCGACCGGCAAGCAGCGCCACCATTACCGCCAACGGCGCCAGCGCATATTTGAAACTTGCCGTCCTGGAAAATATAGGTAAATGCGTCACCCACCTGAACCCGGGCATACCGTAAACCAGCGAAAATATACCCAACGACGCTACCGGGAAAAACAACAAACGCCTGTCAAAGGTGGAACCCAGTATTGCGAGTAAAAGTACCCCGGCGCCAAAGTAAGGAATGTAAAATCCGCCGGTCTCACCTGAAACCGCGAATAATATCGAATACATTCCTCTCGGATCAAGCCAATAACTCCCTGCTCCATGCGGGTGAATATGCCATGATCGAGGGAAATACTCGAAGAAGGGAATCAATTGGGGCGCCGCTAGAATAAGCGCTACTGCGGCAGCTGCTATCGATGCGAAAAACAATCTTTTTCCCTCGAAAATATCCAGCCACATAGCCCAGGCAAGCGTTATGGCGACCAGATAAAAAGCGCTTTCCCCGTTGCCGCCCATGTATACGCTCGCAAACACAACAGTCAACCCCGTCCAATTGCTTATTTTCCACCGCTTTACCTGTCGCGTCACCAACCAGAGCGCCCACGGAAAAAGCACTTCCGCATTCATGTGCACCATTGAGCCGTAAGCCATGAAGTACCCGCTGAAAGTCGCCGCAACCAACGCACAAACACTCGAATACATACCCATCCCTAACGACCGCGCGGCTAGCCATGTACCGGCGGCGAGAATAAACAAACGTGCCAGGAAAAAAATGTCGAAAGTTTTTATCGTGGGGTGCAGGAAAAGGAGAAGATGCAAAGGATAAAGCGGCGCACTTTGCCAATTGGCCAAATGCGGCACACCGCAGGCGTTATGGGGATTCCACAACGGAAATTGCCCTAGAGCGAATTCGCGGGCGCTGAAAACGTTCCAGGGATAAAAAGCAAGAATGTTGTTGGGATCCCAGGCGTACCTTAAAAAAAGCGATTGCCCATTTAAAATCGCAGGGCAAAAAACCAGGGCCGCTGCCGTGGCCGGTATGAGCCAAACGGCCCATTGTGCGGCCCCCCTCTTCACGCGCGATTCTCCAAGCCTTCCCTTAATAATCGCCGGAGCGCTTCAAAAACCTCTTCGACACCAATGCCAAGAAGACATTCTGCGCCCTCGCGAAGGCATACGACTGTTTTCATGTTGTGCACGTTTATGCACGGAGAGCAGTCCAGGTTGCGGAACAACGTTACGGATGAACTTTCATCCATAGTTATCGGGCCCCAAAGCACCGGTGTCTCGGGCCCATAAAGGCCTACGACCGGAGTGCCCACATGGCTTGCCATGTGCAAAGGCCCGGAATCGTTGCTTACCACTGCACTCGCATCCTCCAGTAGCGTCGCCAATCCGCGCAAGCTCAGTTTTCCTGCCGCATTAACCACCGGCGCATTGCCGGCGCCTCTCACAACCTCCATTGCCACATCGTACTCGTCAGCCTTTCCGATAACAACCACCGTCACACCGAGTTCCTCGCCGGCGCGTTTTGCCAGAGTTGCGAACCGTTCGGCGGGCCAACGTCGTTCGAGGCTCGTCTCTCCGGCATTCGGGTTGATGACTATGTAGGGCTTGTCTACACCTTCGCTATCGAGGAATCGCGCGGCCTCCGTACGACCTTCCGGGCCGGGATCGAGCCTTATACATGACGGAACCGAAGCGGTCCAACCTGCCGCCCGGCCCACGTTTAAGAAATTCTCTCGCACATGCCAGTACGGGCTGAACGGTACTCGCACATCGTGGAAATTGCCGCGCCAAAAACCGCGTGCATAAAACCCCACCCGCAACGGCGCGCGTGTGGCGAAAGTAACCAGCGCCGTGAAGCGCGTGAGATACTCGAGATCCAAAACCACATCATATCGACGGCGATATATCAACCATAAAAACCGTAAAATGTCCACGATAATGCCTACAGGACTTTTGGATATATTCAATGTAACCAGTTCGTCCACACCACCGACCAATTCCGCAGCCTCAGAGTTCGAGCTTATGGTCGCCAAGTCGATTTTAGCCTCGGGTATCGACGCCTTTATCCTGCGCAATAAATACCCCGCCATAATTATCGAGCCGATGCCCCAGAATTTTATCACCAAAACGCGTTTGGCAGGGCCTCTTTTCCTGCGGGGCCAAAGTCGCTCGACGGGCGCGAGCAATGTGCATAGTACAAAGCCCACCCACCGATCGATTCGCTTTATCGTTGACATACGCATGGTGAAAGAATGAAACTAAAGATTGAAACCGGCAAGCCTGTTATTGCCGAACATTGTTCTATCCCTCGATGCGAATCCAATCACCGAAATCCCACAGCATCCGAGCCATACGCAACGCTACCCCGGGAGATTGCACGTACCGGGCCGCTGAAACGAAAGCTCGTGGTCGAAGATAAAACTCACGGAAAGCTTTTTCCCTGAGTTCCATAACCTTTCGAGCGCTCAACCACGGCGTATCCAACACCGAGTGGTTCTGTTCGAATCGGCTCCAATCACGGGTGTTTATCCATCCTTCCCGTTGCGCCTCGTCGAAAAGAGGGCTTCCGGGAAAGGGAACCGCACAATAAAACTGGGCAAAATCCAGAGGAAGCGATTTTACGAACCGAATGGTTTCATTGACTTCATCCTCCGTTTCACCCGGGTAACCTATGATAGTATGCGCTACCGCGCCTATTCCGGCATCCACAGTCCATTCAATCGCGCGGCGTATCTGTTCCACCGTGACGTTTTTTCGCATCATCTTCAGCGATTTATCCGTACCCGCCTCGACACCATAACCGACAACCCAACATCCTGCGCGCTTCATCAGGCGAAGCAGTTCCGGGTCTACATCGTCAACGCGAGAGTTCGCCACCCAGCATGTTTTCAGCCCGCGCTTCAATATAGCCTCACAAACTTCAACGGCATAATCGCGATTGAGGGTGAAAGACTCGCTCCAGAACAGGAAATCCCTTATTCCAAATCCAGTTCCCACATATTCCATTTCTTCGGCGACTTTTTCCGGGCTTCGAAGCCTCAACTTCCGGCCGTAAAACGCCGGGTCGGCGCAAAATGCGCACCGGTGCGGGCAACCCCGACCGGTGGCAATAAGCAGAAACCGCCGGTCGGTAAACGGCATAATATACCGCTTCCTGTCCACGAGATGCCATGCGGGAAAATGCAAAGAATCGAGGTCGGCTATCGGTTCCCGATCCGGCTCGTGCACATATCCTTCATTACCATCACGCCAACTTATGCCCGGCACACCCTTCGGGTTCAGACCGGCATGCACCAAATCTTTTACAGTCGACTCCGGCTCGCCCCGAATGACGAAATCCACCTCCGAACCGGAATTGAGCGATTGTTCCGGCAATGCGGTGACATGTATTCCGAAAGCCGCCACCCGAGCGCCCGGCATCACTTGCTTAATGATACGTGCGCGGTCAAGATCCCCATCAATCGACGGCGTTGCGGCGTTCAGCACCACCAGATCGGGCCGGAAAGCCGCCACCTGCGCCGCCATTTCGCTCGAATTCACACCCTCGACGATACAATCCGTAAGACGAACCTCGTGCCCATCAGCTTCGAGCATTCCACCTGTCAGCGCCAGGCTCACGGGCGCCCATACGGCGGTCCAGGCGCCGGCGCGCTGCATACACCTGCCCTCCCGCACCATGCGGACACCATCAACGGCAGGCGGATTAATCAAAAAAACCTTCATCTCAGGATATATAGCCTTCCGCGTCTCCCCACTATCAAGCTCAACCAATCTAAAGTGGAGCGCCCTCCCCTAGTTCCCTGGAAATCCAATTGTACATGCCATTTGATACCGACCGGCTAAAAAAGGTTCACCAAGAAGCGCCAGAAGAAAATGTAAAACTTCGAGTATGTGGGCAGCTTTGAGTGTCCTCCCGCCCGAGCATACTCATGGCTGGGTGTCTCCGTAATGCGCCACCCCAATTTTGCCGCCTTCATTATCATCTCATGCTCGACATCAAAATCATCGGCGCGTAAATTGAGACGAGAGGCCGGCTCCGCCCGGAGAGACCTGAACCCGTTCAGCACATCGGTTATCTTCAAGCCGAACCGGAGACACACCAGCACGGTAATAAAGTTACCGCCGATGTTCCTGATAAAACATGAAAAACTCGAATCAACGTCGTCGCTACCGGCCTTCAATCGTGTCGCAACTACCATGTCGGCGCGATCCTGGACTATCGGTTCGATCAGTTTGGGAATATCTTTTGGCTCGTGAGATCCGTCGGCGTCCATAAAAACCATAATCCCATCCCTGCCTGCCTCCTGTATTCCGACTTTGTAAGCGTCGCCTTTTCCACGGCCGTTATCGAGCACAACTTCAGCGCCGGCCGCAACGGCCCTCTCTCGAGTGGCGTCCCGGCTGTGACCGTCAATCACCAAAACCCTGTCTCCAAACGGCAATACGCTCTCAACAATTCGACCTATGGTTTCTTCCTCGTCCTTGGCCGGAATGATAATCGTTATTTTCATCAATGGTATTAAGATAGAAAAAGCATTAACTTTCATCAACCGAAGCAACAATAGATACTCTTTTTTGCTGAAATTACCCTCATTGGTAAAAAAATCGCCGGATTTGGGCTATTTATACGTCCTTTATTTAAGGTGTCATAAATTTTATTTGACGGAATGCTTATTTTCATCTATACTGCTAAGTTGAGGGTGTAACGAGAAAACCTTATGTAAGGTGGCGAAATGGTAGTTCAATGTCCAAAATGCGAAAAGAAATATAAGGTCGACTCATCCAAAATAACCGAGAAGGGCGCGAAGATTAAATGCGCCAACTGCGGTCACACCTTTGTTGTGCGTAAAAAGTCCGAGGAGGAAAAAGAGGACTTCGTGCCATGCTCGAAATGCGGTGGACCTGCGACCATCGATCTGGACACTGACAACCCGATCTGCGAAAACTGCAAGACTCGCGAAGAAGAAAGCGCCGCACGGTTTGTACCCATGGGTGATGAGGACATGGTCGGATCACCCATGGATCGCGAACTGCACTTGGGCGACAGCGGCGGCGGCGTGTCGTTCGACCAACTCTCGGACGGAGACTTCGCCCCCGATGCATACTCGACGGATGTATTGCCGGGTAAAGGTGAGAGTCACATGGCCCCCGATGAAGCATTTTCGGGGGCTAAAGAAGAAACCGCACCCCCGCCGGTTTCAGAACCCAAAGCCATGGAAGACGCCGCAGAACCTTCCACTCCTCCTCAACCCGCCGCCAAACCGAAGCCTCCTGCTTCTCACAAGCCTCCTCCACAACCAACCGCTCCCACGGAACCTACTCCTCCGCCTCAACCGGCAGCTGCTCAACCGACCCCACCACCTGAACCATCACCGCCCCCGGAACCTACTCCTCCACCTGCCGAACCTGAAGCTGAAAAACCTATACCGCCTGCTGTAAAGGAACCCGCTCTTCCACCACCGAGGTCGGTTGTTAAACCTGAAAGGCCCCAAAAAACCAGTCCCGTTCCATTGATCATTGCCGTGGTGTTGCTTTTGGCACTGTTGGTTTATGCATTAAAAATCTTCGGAATATTGTGAGGTTCCAACTTAATGAAGGTCAAAGCACTGGGAAGCAGCGGGGGCAGAACACCCGACGACGCCCTTACAAGTTATTTACTCAACAAACATACCTTACTTGACGTAGGCGGGGCATGTTCCGTACTTAACGAAAAGCAACAACTTGCAATAGATCGGATTCTCATCACACACTCACATCTGGATCACATTTACAGCCTGGCTTTTCTGCTCGATACGGTACTGGGAAAACGCAAAAAGCCAATCGAGATAATCAGTGTAGCTAAGGTGCTCGATATTATAAAGAAAGACCTGCTTAACGGGAAGATATGGCCTGATTTCTCGAAACCTCTGTCAAAAGGCCAAAAGGCCATTGCAAAGTACCGGCCCATACAAGCCGGAAAACGAGTAAAAATAGGCTCATACTATGTCGAGGCTATTCGTGTCAATCACCCTGTCCCGGCGGTGGGATTCATTATAGACGACGGCGACGCCACGCTTTTTTACACCGGTGACATGGGGCCGACTCCTCACGTTTGGGAAAAAATTAAAAAAATGGATACTAAAATTAATGCTTTACTTACCGAACTGAGTTTCCCAAACGCTATGCATTCACTCGCCTTGCTATCCGGCCATCTTACACCGGATATGCTCGAAGACGGGATGATAGAAGCGGGAATACGAGATATACCCGTCTATATTTCTCATATGAAGCCCCTTTATGTCAAGCGCTTAATGAAAGAACTTGATCGCCTTCCCCGAAAAAACATTCATGTGGTAGAAGACGGCCAGACTTTCATTGTAAAACCCCGTTAAATCGATTCGCCGGTTGAAAAAGTGTCACTTTACACCTGAAATATGAGTATTTTACCGGTATTTACCTGCTTTTTCTGCACTCTTCGGTTTTAGCGTGTTTTTTTTCCGGGCTGAGGTGTATAAAATCGCGCATACTTCGAGCGGTTATCAAAGCTTGCGATCCCATTATCGCCGGTTCGAGGCTGGGCTGACCCGAGATGGAAACTCGCAGCCCCGCACCCGCCAGGCCCGGTAGTGTCTTTAAGTCCACACTTTGACGAAGCAGCCCCAATGTTCGCTTGCCACCCTCGATGGGAGCCAAGGTCCAGCTTCCAAGCTGGCTGGGCAAGTCTCCCGAAGCCCATTTCCACTCGATCCGATGCGGCGGTTTCAACCGGTAAGCCAACTCGTATTCCATCGGTATTTCAAATATTCCGTAATCTATCGAAAGCCTGAATGCCACTCTTGCCGCATCTTCCGAGCGCTCGATGACTTCGGTCCTCTCTATCTGGCTCAAGTAGCAGGGGTAGTTCTCGAAATCAGAGATAATTTTATAGCTGACCTCCGGCGGCGCGTTTATCGCAACGGCGGTGGTGGCGTACATCGGCGGGCCGTCTTCGATAAGGATAAGTCCGCCCCGGGCGAGCAGAAGGTTTACCGTTTTGGTATCCCTGGTTAACGCATCAATGACATTCGCCCCCATACCCTTGCCCGGCATAAAAGGTTTACGCTTTTCGACATGTTCGGCACGCTTTTTCAAAGCCCTGGTGACCATGGCGGCGGTGCTCATATTGATCATCAGCTCGAGATTGGGGTCTTTCTTAAAAAGGTCCGTGGTGAGAGGAATTCTGGGCAAACTGTAAACCGTATAGAAAGCCATCGTTCGGTTGTCGTTTTTTACCGGCACAAACTGGTAAAATCCGTCGTTTCGCTTGAAACGGCCCGTATGGGCGGTCCAGTCCGATCTGTATGGCGGCCGGTGGTAGTGTATAACCGAGTACGTTACGGGGATGGCGGGTATGCCCTTGATTATTTTAATTTTCAGAGTGAGCTTGAGATCGACTATATTCGGCCCCAAAGGTGTCATTTGAGCGCCTTCGGTCATAGGCATGAAATTGGAATAATTCTCCGCGTCGGTAATCACACCGAAGAGCGTTTCGGGCCGCGTATTGATTAAAATCCCACCGCTTATCAGCCATTTTGTATTCTTGGCATGCTCATCGATAATGACAAGCTGGCCGTGTTTGAGCAGAGCGAGTATGGCGTCAGGATCGGTTCCGCCGCCCATGACATCCTCGTCCAAAGTCGCAGCCATGAGCTTCTTCGCATCGGCGAGCGTATAGGTGGGCTTGTCACCCGTAGCTCCAAGCGATGCAAAAAACACCGCCATAATGAGAAAAAACACGCTAAAAAACAACCGCGATATTGAAATCAACCCTTTAATCTTATGAACCATTTTTATGCCTTTTTTTGCATTTTAATGAATCCGATTGCACACTCTATGCGGCGTTTAATTTCCTCCGGCCCGAGTATGTTCATGACATCATCAATCGGCGGGCTGGCCGCCGAGCCGGTTAATGCTACCCGCAACGGCTGCGCAACGGCGCCGAGCTTTACCTCCAATTCTTCTGCCACACCCTTAACGATTGATATCGCCTTTTCCTTATCAAGCGTATCCCCGGATAGCCTAGCCGATAGCGCCTCAAGCACATCAAGCGCTTTTTCCTTCAGATTTTTCCGTGCCGCCTTTTCGTCATAACTTTCCGGCGCTATAAAATAAAATTCCGATCCGGCGGCCATTTCCACCAGAGTTTTAGCGCGCTTTTGCATACTTGCCGCGATAAACTCGAGGCGCGCATCGGCGATGTCGATCCGAATATTGCGTTTTTCCAGAAACGGAACAAGCAATTCGGCCAGATCAGCCGGACTTTTGCGTTGCATGTGTTGTTCATTCACCCACGTCAGTTTTGCAACATCGAATATACCCGGAGCTTTGCCACAGCCGTCCAGGTCAAATAGCTCGATAAGTTCCTCGATAGTAAAAATTTCCTTGTCCCCATGGCTCCAGCCCAACCGAACCATGTAATTAACCATCGCTTCGGCAAGGAACCCCTTGTCTCGATACGCCAACAGTGCGGTGTCGCCGTGGCGCTTGGACAATTTGGTTTTATCGGGCCCGAGAGTAAGAGCCATATGCGCAAATGCGGGCGGCTCGGCGCCCAGGGCTTTGAATATGGGTATTTGCCGATGAGTGTTGTTGAGATGGTCGGTACCTCGTATTACCCGGCTGATTTTCATATCTATATCGTCAACCACGGAGGAAAAATTGTACGTAAACGACCCGTCGGTGCGTCTAACTACCAAATCGTCCAATTCCGAGTTTGAAAAAACCACCCGGCCCTGGATGGCATCGTCGATAACCGTTTCACCGGCCTGAGGAGATCGAAATCGCAGCACATGCGGCTCGTCCGGCGATATGTCATCGCGATTACGGCACGTGCCGTCGTATCGGACCATTTCTCCTGCTGCCAGTGCGGTCTTGCGCTTGGATTCCAACACTTCCGGCGAGCAGTTACATCGATATAGGTGGCCGGCTTCCCAAAGTTTCTCGATTGCTTCGCTATAAAGCTCGAGACGTTGGGATTGGTAATAAGGTCCCTCGTCCCACTTCAGACCCAGCCATTCGAGCCCATCGAGAATGGCCGCTTCCATCTCCTCCGAACTTCGTTCCCTGTCCGTATCGTCTATTCTTAAAATAAAGGCGCCGCCGCGGTGACGTGCATAAAGCCAACAAAACAACGCCGTTCTCGACCCACCGATGTGAAGGTGACCGGTGGGACTGGGCGCAAATCTGGTTCGAACTTTGGTCATCATTTCCTCCGAAAAAAATGCCGACTCTTTAGTTAAATGAACAATCGTTTGTGAGAGTAACACCGGGCGGAGTTCAGTTCAATACAAAGATATTCCGGATAGAGTAAGTGCAGCGCTTACTAAAAACCGAACCACAACCGAAAAATCGGAATGCGCCAGTGGCGTCGGGCGAATCGCAGGCGGTCCATGATAGTTTTGTCGGATTTTGCACTCAGCGCGCGGTTTTCCTGCCGGAATGCGGCATACATCAACACGGTTCTTATAAACGATGCCGGGTCGTCTTTTTTGAAGCTCAGCCGGTGATATTCACTAATAAAATTTACCGATGCTTCCGGTAAGTAATTCGCAAGCAGATGCCTACCGATCATGTAAAGGCTCTTGATCCTGTACCACATGGGAAACGGTCTCCTCAGGAAAGCGCCTTCGAGATCCACCATCGCCCACTGGATGCCGGCCGAATCCATGCGCCAAAGCATGTGGTCGCCTTGCAATCCACGATGAAAGAATCCCATTTTATGCAACTTTGCTAAAAATTGCGCCAGAACAATCGGCAGATCATCGCTCAATTCTTTCGGTATATCGGAAGCGTTGTCACCATGGCGATTGATCGTCACCCCTAGCGGCTCGTAATCGTCCAATGCCTCGGTAACCAAAAAAACCTTCCGCGGGAAAAACCGCCCCGGTTCATATGCCGTTAACAAGGGTTGAGGAACCTTCAGGTACGCCCCCCGTAACCGCACCAACATTCTCGCCTCTTGTGCAAATGGATGAAGCAGGTAAAACCGGTGGTACCACTTGCCGCTCCTGCCCAACTCATCGAGTTTTACAAAAACACTTTTCCCTCCCGGAAGGTTCATCCGCCACGCCGTTCGACCCTTGAGAGGATATTCCCTGACCCTCACAAAGATGCCTTCCCGCTCTGCAGCGCCGATGTCTGTCAATGCTGCACGTACCGCATCCTTTACGGTTTCGTTCGAGAAAATATCTCCCTGGAAAAAATTGAAAATCAACTCGGCCGCTACCACTCACTCAACGATCTTAAAACATCCCCGAGGGCGCGCTGCATTGATTTGCCTATATCCGGCCGCCGGAATACGGCATCGAACAGGCTGAAGGGATTTATAAGAAGCTTCGTGCGGCGCACATTGAAACCGCAGGAAGGGCAACTTCGGGCGCCGACCTTCATCGGCGTGCGGCATTCCTCGCAAAGTATCAATTTCCCCCGGCAACTGGAACAATTCATAATCGGCTGCATGGGCATGGCAGGCAACGCGAGGCTGAAAAGAGTATATTGCTTGAATATTTTATTCAGGCGCTGCTCGGTGGCCATTTTCGGATCGTACAACGCCGCGCTCTCTTTGCCACAATACGGACAGGTAATATACGGGGCGCCGCAATGTATACAAACTCTGGCCTGAGGGTGAACCGGTTCACCGCACGCAGGGCACGGCACCCTAGGCTCTTCTTCATAATATTCAACCGCCTCGTCGGCCCCAATGAACTTTTCCTTTCCAACAGACGGAGGGGTCTTTTTTATTTTTGGTTTTTTGTACGAAACGCGCTTTTTCGGCGCGGTAGTCTTTTTTGCTTTCTGTTTTCCGGCAGCAACGCGTTTTTTGGGGGGAGTGGTTTTTTTCACCGCTTTTTTCCGTTTCGTAGCAGGCTTTTTGGTTACCGCTTTAGCGGTGGTGATTTTCTTTTTTATGGGCTTCTTTTTCTTTGAGTTTTTGGCTTTCTTTTCGACCGGCTTGGATATTTTTACACTTTTAGCTTTAACTTCGGCTTTTTTCGGAGCGGCTGCCTTTTTGCCGCTTTTGCTCTTTGTTTTTGTCTTTGCGACGGATTTTAACTTTTTGGAGGCGGACAGCTTCTTTCGCCCCGAGGATTTTGCCACGGGCTTTTTCCTTGCCGGATTTTTTCCGGAAACTTCGGTTCCAAACAGATCGGACGGCAGAATCTTGGTTTCCATCTCTACCCCCTCTCGCCGAGCCTTTTCAGTACCTCGAGGGTGAACTCCCTGTAATCCTCCGCCCCTCTTCCGTTTTGCCCTTCATACTGAAAAGCTGTTTTATGCTGCGCTGGAGCCGCTTTGAGTTTAGTGTTTATACGTATCGGCCTGGGGAACACCTCCTCACCAAAAGCATCGCGAAGGAGCTTCTCCGCTTCCATGGTAATCCGTTCCCTTGGATCGTACATGGTGAGAAGGTAGCCTATCACCTTGAATCGGGCCTTATGCTCCGCTCTGAGTTCCTCGATAGTTTGCCGCAAGAGTTTCAAGCCGAGAAGCGGGAGATATTCCGGAGTCACCGGGATGATAATGCGATGGCACGCCAAAAGAGCGTTTAGAGTCACCAGTCCGAGGTATGGCGCGGTGTCTATAATAACGAAGGAATATCGCCGTAGCGCCGGATCGCGCACGGCCGGGTGGAGAAGTATCTCTCCGTTTTTCTTTCTCGCCAGTTTCGGTTCGGCGGCGGCCAACGTTTCCCGCGCCGGCGCCAGAAATAACCTTTCAGTGCCGGTAGGAATTATCACATCGGATAAAGGCGTCGAATCGAGCAGTACCTCGGTCGTACTCGGCGCCTCGGGTTTAATTTCCCCCACCAACCCTTTTGTGGCGCTCGCCTGAATATCAAGGTCCACCAAGAGGCATTTGTACCCCTCAAGCGCGAGACCCGCGCCGAGGTTGATCGCAGTAGTGGTCTTGCCCACTCCCCCCTTCTGGTTTGCAATAGCCAGAACTATCATTTTCTCTCCACCAAGCCAATCAAGCGGCCACTTTATCAAGTTCTCTTCGGCTAATATAACGACATGGCTTGAAATCTGTCAACCACCGACCGCCAATCTATCGTATCTATGCTACCGAATCGTTGACGGCGTCGGTAAGCGATGATAGCCTTGAACATGTAATGGAAGTCTTTTCCGCCGATCTTCGAGCGAAGTCGCTTGAAGCGCTCGAATGGCCTCGATTGCTGGATCGGCTCGCCGAGCGCGCGCTGAGCCATCGAGGCGAGCAAGCCTGCCGCGAAATTCACCTTGCTTCCACTCTTCAGGGCGCCCGAAGGGCTATCGATGAAACCGCCGAGATGGTCGAGCTTTTACGAGACGGCGGCTCGGTACCGCTGGGCCGCTTCGAGGATGTCGAAGACATCGCGTTTCGATGCTCGAAGGGCTCGACCGTAAAACCGGAAGAACTCCACGAAATCGCTTCGCTGCTCGAGCTGGCCCGGTTGGCTCGAGGATTCTTCAAGAACCTGCGTATGCAATGCCCACTGCTCTGGGAAAGGGCTCAATCCATCGAAGAACTGGCGGACCTGAAATTCGCAGTTGCTCGCGCGGTAGACGACGCCGGCAGGATAAAAGAAAACGCTACCCCCGAGTTGAAAAGAAGGCTGCAAAGCTTAAGGGATAAACGCGCCGTCGTTGTGACTCGCATCGAGGAGTTTATGCACCGCGAGCACATCACTTCTTACCTCCAGGACGATTACTACACGCAGCGCGGTAACCGGTACGTGCTGCCGGTGAAAACCGAGCACCGGCCACATATCGAGGGGATTGTGCACGACAGCTCGCAGTCGGGGCAAACGCTTTACATCGAGCCGCGCGAATTTATAGACGCGAACAACCGTCTTAAAATGGCGGAGCTCGAAGTCGACCAGGAAGTCGAGAGGATAGTGAGAGAACTCGTGGAGATGGTCGCTTCCGCAACCGACAAGTTGCGGATCGACCTTGAAATACTCACCGAGCTGGATGTAATTTATGCTAAAGCCCGTCTGGCCCTTGAGCTGGACGCATCCGTTCCCGAGCTAAACGGTCTTGGGGTGATAAATCTACGTAACGTCAAGCACCCACACCTGGTGCTTCAGCCGGAAGAAGTGGTACCCAACGACCTTTCAATAGACAGGGAACTCGATGCGCTCGTCATATCGGGCGCAAACACCGGCGGCAAAACCGTAATGCTGAAAACCATCGGCCTGTGCGCACTCATGGCGAGGGCCGGAATGCTCATACCCACCGATCCCGAGAGCGAAATGGCGGTTTTTACGGATGTGTGGGCCGATATCGGAGACGAGCAGAATATCGAGGAGCATTTGTCTACTTTTAGTGGACATATCCTTAATATTATCGGTATACTCGAAAACGCCCGGCACGGATCGATTGTGCTATTGGACGAACTTGTCACAAGCACCGACCCTAACGAGGGATCGGCTCTTGCCGAGGCCATTCTTCACCACCTGGCCGAGCAGGGAGCGAAAATCGTCGCTACCACACATTATACGCAACTTAAGGCATACGCCCGGGCGCATTCCGGTTTTGATAACGCAGGTGTTGAATTCGACAGCGTTTCACTAAAGCCCACATACCGCCTTATTCAAGGAGTTCCGGGCCGAAGCTCCGCGCTTGAGATCGCCGGCAGACTGGGAATGGAAACTTCCGTAATCAAGCGCGCTCACGAGCTGATCGATGATTCCGATTTGCGCATCGAAGAACTTTTGGCATCACTTGAAAAGGATCGAAGCATACTGGACTCGCAACAACGCGACTTTGAAGTTTTATTGAAATCTCTCGAAGATAAGAAGATCGAGCAAACGAGTCTCCGCGAAAAACTCAAGGAACAAGAACGCAACTTCCGACGCAATGTGAAAAAAAGAGTGGCTGATGAAATCGAGAACGCTCGAAATGAAATAAAGGAAATAATGGCATCTCTTAATCGCGAGAAATCGGGTAAGGCTGCCGATCATGCTCGCAAGAAACTGAGCGGACTTGAAGATAAGTACAGCGATTTAATTCCGGCGCAGGGCGAACCGGCAGCCCCGGAAAACCTGAAGGCCGGTGACGAGGTGGTAGTGGCGCACTTGGGCGTCACGGGCGTGCTAATTGATGACGCTGCGGGAAAAAACAAGGTGAGGGTGAGGATCGGGCAGGCGCCGATGGTCGTGCCCGTCGAAAACCTTCTCGTCCCTTCCGAATTAAATGCTCAAGGCTCAAGGCTCAACGGCAACCAGCCGGCCATACGGCCCGTCCGAGTCGCCCCTGCGGCTCCAGGCTCGAATGTAGGCGTGTCCGTTTCAGAACACGCGCCATCGATCAGCCTCGACCTGCGCGGATTCAGAACGGATGACGCCCTGGATGAAGTTGACCGATTCCTCGACAAGTCGGCGATAGCGAATATTGCCCAGGTTGAGATCATCCACGGTCACGGTACAGGTACGCTCAAGAAATTTATAAGGAATCACTTGGAAAAATCTCCCTATGTGGCCTCGTGGAAACCGGCCGGCATCGAGCGCGGCGGCGACGGGGTCACGCTCGTCAACCTGAAACTCGGAGCATGAAACCTGAAACTGAATAACCAAAATATAACGCTGCTTTACAAACCAAATGGGGTCGTTGCGAATTTCCATTGCCTGAGTTAGACTTTCTCTACTATGAGTTCCCAAAAAGGGAGGGATTTAGAGGAAGAAATAGAAAAGCTTCGGGCGAAGATCGACGATATTGACGAAAAGGTTCTCAAACTTCTCAACCGCCGCGCGAGCATCGTACGGAAGGTGGGAGACGCCAAAAGTCGCCTGGAGGCGGGCAAGCCGTCTCGAACGGCATTATACAGGCCGGATCGAGAAAGGCTTATACTCGGGCACCTGAAGGAAATCAATCCCGGGCCGTTTCCCTCTCAGAGCATAGCTCCGGTATTCATGGAAATCATTTCGGCGTGCCGTTCTCTCGAGATCGGCCTTCAGGTGGCCTATCTTGGTCCGGAGGGCACTTTCACTTATCTTGCCGCACGGCAGCATTTCGGCCACCGTGCCAATTATCATTCAATGAGGGCCACTGAGGAGGTTTTCGACGCGGTCGAGCGCGGCAGGTGCGATTACGGCGTGGTGCCAATCGAGAATTCCACCGGAGGAACCGTTGGCGAAACGCTCGATAACTTCGTCGACTCGGAACTCCTTATTACCAGCGAGGTGGAGTTGCGCATCAGTCATAACCTGTACTCGAAAAGCGGAAAGATCGGCAGGATAAAGCGCATCTACTCACACCCGCAGGCCGTGGCGCAGTCCTGGGGATGGATACGAACAAACCTGCTTGATGTCGAGATAGTCGAGGTTTCGAGCACTGCCGAGGCTGCACGCAAAGCCAAAGGCGACCCGCAGGGGGGCGCAATTGCGGGTAAACTCGCCGGAGAAACATACGGGCTGATTGTTGTAGCCGAGCGGATCGAAGATTACAGGCATAATTTTACACGGTTCCTCATCATCGGCCGAGACAAAACCGAACCTACCGGCAGTGACCGAACCAGCATGCTGCTAAGCCTCAAAGACGAACCGGGAATCCTGTTCAAGGCTCTCAAACCTTTCGCAGACAAAGGTCTGAACCTTTCAAAGATCGAATCGAGGCCGCTGAAACACAAGGCGTGGGAATACTTGTTCTTCATAGACGTAGACGGACATGAGAAAGACGCCACCATACAAGAAACAATCAAGAAAGTGGCGCCCCTTTGTCTTTTTATAAAGGTTCTGGGAAGTTATCCCAGAGAATGAGGT
>CAZDAF010000028.1:0-18835 GCA_964503115.1 uncultured bacterium | reverse complement strand
ATGTCAGCGGCGTTGGGGACGCTACGTCCGTCCAGGCGAAAACGCCTCCGCTTGACGATATGCCCCAACCCATGTTCCCGCCGGTCGGCGAGTCCACGGCGTACGATTTGCCCGACGCGCCCGATCCGAATTCGCCCGAGGGCCTCGATCTGACGCTTGATGTGCACATTAACGGCTTGCTTTACCTCGAGGGATACTTAAATCTCACAACAAACTTGAAGGTCTTCGGTTCCGTAGCTACGGAGAGAGGCCTCACGGGATCAGCCGACCCGGAGATCTGGTATAATTATCTCAATAGTCGGGGCTGCAACCAGAGCCAGTGTTGCGCGTTGGCAATCCATCCGTCCAATCCGGACATTCCGATGAGCAGCAGCTATCAGTTTACTGCATCCGGCGGTACCGGTGGGCAGGTTATATGGTCCTTCAAAGAGGACGAATACGGCGATCCTATGAACCAGAGCGGTGGAACTATAACTGTAGACGGCCTGTACACGGCGGGCGACGTCCTCGGTGCCGTGGATACCATAATGGCCGAAGACGTCGGAGGTTGCGAGCCGGGATACACGGATATCACCGTCATTTGTCCTACGATAACTATCGAAGGCCCGAATGAAATTGAAGTTGGGGATAACCCTGATTATGAAGTTACGGGCGGTGCTTCACCATACACCTGGTCAGTGGATTTTCCAGCAATAGCTACAATCGATGAAAACACCGGTCAACTCACCACACTTAATATTGGAACCGTGAAAATCACCGTTACCGACGCAAACGGCTGCAAACCTGCAAATGACTTCCTGGTCGCGATATCGGCTCCGGTGGGATGCCAATTGATATACTTCAACGATTGGGACGGCAACGAACAGGGTAATTTCGCCTCAAGCTGGAAGACATGTACCGAATACGAGGGTGGGTTAGGAAGCGATAACTGCAACGGACAGGATGACTGGCAGACCGGCGCGCCGAATGGAAATTGCGGCGACCCCGACAGTGCATATTCCGGTACCAACATCATCGGAAACGACATCGGGGGCAGCGGCTGGGATGGATGTTATGCAAACAGTGTCACTAATTACATCCTTTCTCCTGTCATCGATTCCACCGGTTTTGAAAACATTAAATTACAATTCAGGAAATGGCTGAACGTTAGAAGTAATGACCGCCTGGAGCTTTACGTTAAATGCGGATCGGGGGGGTGGGATTTGATGGTGAGCTATCAAACCGTATACGACAGTGCCTGGGATGAAGTAGTGTTCGCTTTCCCGCCGGGTGATTGTGAAAACCAATCGAGCATCCAATTCCGATTCTTGTTGGATACCAACAGCAGCGACACCGCCGGGGGTTGGAATATAGACGATTTCTATCTTTGCGGGAGTCCCATACCGTAATTTCTCACATTCCCATAAAAGCGGGGTTTATGGCCCTGTTGGCGGGCGATTGAAGTGCGTGGTATCCTTCATACACGATGAAGATGAAGACATTGTTGCGCATAGTTTTTTCAGTATCGATTTTCGCTCTGTTGGTCGGGTGCGTTGCGCCCAAGAAGGTGGCTAAGACGCCGGAAACTGCCGATTTAATCAGAAGGGTCGATCAGTTTTATACGTTCCTTTTGAGCCGCCAGGTGGGCAACCGGCATAACGATCAGGACGAAAAGTTCGTCAGGTTCTTTTTAGATAAAAGTAACTACTACGATTTCCTCGATACGTACTTGCCTCTGGTGCGCGATCGCGACCTTATGAATAGCACCGTTCAGCGGTATTATGTGCTTGACGTAACGCCTGCCGAGAATGGCGAGAGCGCCGTGATCAAGCTGCGGCTGCTGAGCCGCGACGCGCCGTTGCTATATCGCAAGCTCGATGTCACACAGAGGTGGTTCAAGACTTACGGGAATTGGTATCCGGGCAAAATCAAGGGCGAGAAACTCTCAAAATGGGAAAGAATGACCGGCCTGTACACACTTCCTCCCAAGAAGCGCTGACCGCTCAGGAATGCAGGATCAACCCGAGATTGAAGCGTCCCGAAGCGGTTTTGCGGCCATTGTCGGCAAACCCAACGTAGGCAAAAGCACTCTCCTTAACGCGCTGGTGGGCGAAAAGATCGCCATCACCAGTACCAAGCCCAATACCACTCGCAACCGAATAGCCGGAATTATCACGCGCGGCGATGCGCAGGCCGTGTTCCTCGATACGCCCGGAATTCATCGTGCCCGCAAAGGGCTCAACCGCCGTATGGTCAATATCGCCATGGCCGCCATATCCGAAGTGGACATCGTCCTCATGATGGTCGAAGCCGGCTCGAAAACGCTCGATATCGAAAAGCACATTGTCCGCAGGGCGGCTGAGACGCATGCTAAGCGGTTTCTGTTGATAAACAAGGTCGACCGCGTGGCTAAACCGACAATTCTGCCGGAGATAGAAGAGCGACTCGAATCGATGGGGCCTTTCGATGAGGTGGTTCCGATCAGCGCGCTCAAAGGCGCCGGAGTCGATTTGATCGAAAAGCTTGTTATCGAATCACTCCCGGCCGGCCCGCATTATTATCCGCCGGACATCTTCACGGATCAGCCGGAGCGGTTTATCGCCGCCGAGATGGTTCGCGAGCAGGTGACTCGGGCCACGCGCCGGGAAGTGCCTTACGCTACGGCAATTACGGTCGAAGAATGGGACGAGCGGTCCGAGATGGTGTTTATTCGCGCTCGAATTCACGTCGAAACGCAGAGTCAGAAGGGCATTATTATCGGCAAGGGAGGCAGTATGCTGAAAAATATCGGCGCCGCCGCAAGGACTTCCATCGAAAAAATGCTCGGGACAAAAGTTTATCTGGACCTGTTTGTGGACGTTATCCCCAAATGGCGCCGCGACGGCAAAACGCTCGACCGCCTCGGCTATCCCGACGTTGAATAGTCGCCAGTTTGTTGATAAATCAATCGAGATCGATAAAACCGGCTTGATATAAGTCATGAGCCGTGAAAAAGATCAAAGCGGTTATCTTATCGATTGTTTCTTCGGAGCCGTTTTTTAAACCGGCTTTGTATAATTTTACGCAGCTTTCTTTCAATGACATTGTGCCGTCAGCGAGATTCAGCCATTTGGTCCCTAAGACGTCGAGAGTTGCCAGGTACCCGTTTTCGGGATTGAAAACAATGGTGACGCCCTGTCCGATTTGCCGGGATTTCATGGAAGTTTTCAACCGCAGGCGCTTTTTAAACAAGTTTTCTTCCGGAAGATTCAAAAAAATGTCCTCTATTTTTCTCTCACCATAGAAAACCATGAAAAGAAACACGTGTACGCCATAGGTATGATCCAGGAAATAATTCTGACAAGGGTATGCCCGTCCCAATCTCGTCCACGCCAGTTCGTAAATCCGCTCCACCTCTTCCCTGGTAGCCCCGGCGTCGGTCGAAAAGGTGAAATACGGAAGAAACTCGGAAGCGTCGTAAGATTCCATTTCCGTTACTCCGAAAGCTTCGGGATTTTGGTGCACCGGCGAGTACTCCTGAAGCTCGAATGTGTTCATCGTGACGGAGGTTATATTATCCCGGTTGGAAACGAGGAAATCGATAGTGTCGTTCGCCTCTTCTATCGTCTCACATGGAAACCCTACGAAGTTGTGAAGGTTGACGGCGATGCCCGTTTCGCCGGCGTCACGTAAGATTTGCTTGTTCCTCTCGACATTCGTGTTTTTTCTCATCAGATCGAGTATGCGCTGATTGCCCGACTCGTTGCCGATAATCAGTTGTCGGCACCCACCCCTGTGCATTTGTTGGAGAAGTTCTTTCGTGAATTCCTTTTCATATCTGATCTCCGCCTGCCAACAAAACGGCGAATCCTGTTCGAGGGACAACCTGGATATTTCCCCGCATCGTTTGGGTGGAACGCAGTCGTCTGAAAAGAAGAGTAAACGGGCGCCGTGTTTCTTTTGAAGCAATTGGATGTCTCGTCGCAGTACTTCGAGAGAACGCTGCTGAAACTTGTTTTTGAAGGCCAGAGACACATTACAGAAATTGCATTTGCCCCAATAGCATCCACGGCCGTTGGAAATTAGAAACACGGTCTCCGGCGAAAGGAAGTCGTCAAGGTTTAATCCCGAATAGTCCGGAGGTGGCAGTTCATTGAATTTTTCTCTTTCATACCTGTTTGAAGTAGTGGCGCCCCGACTCTGAACCGAGCCGAGTTCCGACTTCAGGTATAGTTTATCCAAGTCGTTTGGTATCGAGAAATCGGAGCCTATAATTTCCACCAATTTAGCGAGCGCGCTTTCGCCTTCGCCGAACACATAGCTGTCAACCCATTCGAAGGCTTTTTTATCTTCGCGGATACGTTTTTCGGCCAATGTGACTGTTGCGCCACCGATGACGATGTGCGTGGCGGGAGACAATGATTTAATTAGCCGGGCCAAAGCAAAGCCCGAAACCAATTGTGAATAATACGTAATCGAAATTCCAACTACTGGAGGAATCTCGCGCAAGACTTCAGGGAGTACTACGTCGCGCATGATTTCTAGGAAAGGATGCCTGGACTCGTTGAAAGCGAGTGCGTAGATATTGTCGAAATTCATAGTTTCCAGGTAGAAAACATCTTTATAGGTAACCTTTGTGGGGAAGCAATCTGCTGACACCATATCAAGCGCACGATGGATAATGTTCGAGGCGAAAATATACTTTGGGGCCTGATAAAACAGGTCTCCGGAACGAAGAATAGTCTTTGCGCGCTCGATATTCTCGACCACGTCCGGCGCGTAAAGGTCCGCGCTCAGGAGATATTGCAGATGCTTTTCTTGTTGTTCAGTCATCTCGTCCGAACTGCGTAATTCCTCTATTTTTCTTAATATAGACCTGTAACGCCCCTGTAGATATGTTGATGTGAACATCTCGTCTAAAGTACGCATGCCGACATCATACTGGAAAACCTCGTGCCCGATCGAGCGCAAGAAACCCGTCAAGCTCGGCAAGCTTAAATACGGATGGGTCATACATCCCAGCGGTGGGATGAAAAGAGCTATTTTCATAAGTACCTCATTGGAATCAAACCGCCGATACGAGGGCTTCAAGTTGGGGACGGAGTAGGATTGGGCTGAATACCTCGCAAACGCATATACACTTTCTCCACTCGCTCCATGCCCAGCGTCAACCATAAAAGGTCGTATACAAGCCCGGCAGTAGACCGGGGAAACCAGGTTAACTTACGCGCCGTTTTGTAGAGTTCGATTGCATCGTAATTATAGCCTCTCCGGTAATACACGCGCGCGAAATAAGCAAACCTTTCTGCAATCGCCTCGACAATAGTATCGTCAATCATCCCGTTTTCTATTATTTGATCTATTATCGCCGTAAATCCTTTAAGCCTGATCGGTAAAGGTTGAATTACGTTTGTTAAGCGGCTGGGACTATTATGCCGTCTGCATCGAACCAATATTTTATCGATCTCCCTGAAACGTGCTCCCTGTATCGCCAGTCGGAAATGGAACTCGTAATCATCCATGTACGCTATTTCCTCGTTAAATCCGCCGACCCTTCTGACCGAGGAAGCCCTGTGTAAAGGCCGGGGAGTTTGTATCGAGTGCCTGATGAGATAGATCAATTGATTATTTATATCCATTTTTTCGCGACGAGCTTTGTCCGAGCCGGGGAACATGAACCGAGCGATTCTATAGATCAGTGGGGGAGGATAAGGCGCCAAATCATGATCTCCAAAAAAAACGTTTTTGCAGAATACTGCGTCGATGTCCGGCGTGAAGGCTTCGAGGCAGCGCTCGATCTTGTCCGGCATGAGCACATCATCGGCGTCGAAGAACTGTATGAATTCCCCATCGGCGAGTTCGAGACCCCGGTTGCGGGCTGCGGCCGCGCCTCGATTTTCGCCGGTCTCCCAGCGAATTCCGTCGCCGAAGGATTTTACTATTTCAAGGCTGTTGTCGGTCGAACCGTCATCTATAACGATGACCTCGATGTTCGGATACGTCTGCTCCAATGCGCTCTCGATAGCTTCACGCACATACATTTCGGCGTTGTAACAGGGTATGACAATACTGACGAGTGGATAATCGGGCATCCGCTAATATTTCTCCACCTCTTTTTTCAAAACATACAACTATATAGCAACATAAGGCCGGATATTCAACCATAGCCTGGTGTAATGTTTCGTTACATAATCACGGGGGCATGGCGCCTCGCGCCCCTTTTCCGTACGCCGTATATGACTTATCGCGTCGCTCGGTTCATTAAATTGTTTCCGACGTCGAGCTACTGTTATACCATTTTTCGATCAAATATACTATCATCTCCCGTCTGAAGGATTTTCTTATGGGTAAACGAATGCGATTGAAAGCCATGATCCTGGTTCTCGGAACGATCTATATTACCGTTACGATCGTTCTTTTGGCCCTTGTTCCTATTGAGGAAATGCTGGGTGAAGCCCGCTGGAAATGGGTGGGTCTCTACTTCCTGGTAATGTTGTTCTTCTCCGGTATTGGAGGAGCGATATTATATTTTCGTCTGACTACGGCGGTAAAGCTCCTTGAAGCTCATGAAAAAAAAGAAAAGCCTTCCCCGGAGCTTATTGAAAGCACTCGCAAATTGGTGCTGACTTATCCTGCTATTGGAACGCTCAGGGTAGGTCTTTTCATCGTAGTCGGCATAACAGTTCTGGGCATGTTTTCGTTGTGGCTTATGGATTTGGATTGGGCTGCTTTTCGTTTTTACCTGGCGGTGGCGTCTACCTCGATCATTTTCACGGTGACCTTCGTTTTTTTCATTCTGAAGAGAACATTTCGGCCGGTGGTGAAAATATTGTTTCAAGAAGACCCCGATATTTGGGAAGGGAAAGTGTCTTTGCGAATTTCCATTCGAACCAAGCTTATCGTTGGATTCCTGTGCATGGTGGCGGTTATGGGGCTGTTGATATTGGTGACGAACTCCTATTTCATCGGCTTGTTCCAGAAACATATATCCGACCTGTTGGTACTGGAAGAGCTTCAGATGTCGGTGTGGAAAAATACGCTGATCGCTCTATTTGTGGCAACGCTAATGGGCGCCGTTATCGCATGGCTCATATCGGGTGACATTGCATGGCCTCTCAAGCTGATTTCCGATGCGGCCGAGAGTATCAGCAGGGGCAAGCGCCGCGAAGGTGTGCCCTGGATCAGCGAGGATGAGACGGGGGCTCTCGCCACGGCAATCAACCGAATGACAACGGGCTTGTTGGTAACGCTTCAGGGAGAGGTAACCAGGGCGGAAAATTTGCTTAAATCTCTTGGAGAGACCGTAAAGACGCTAGCGAAGAGCGCCGATTCTATAGCCGAGATTTCTTCACGGCAAGCGGAAAGCGCGAGCGAGCAGACAAACAACGCTCAACAGGCCGGCGCCGCTTCAGTGGAAATATCCGCCGTGGCTCGACGTATAGCCGACCATGCCAAGGATGTGGAGGAAATGAGCGCCCGAGCCAGAGAATCCGGCGAAGCCGGCGGTCAGGACCTCAATGATGCAATACGTGGGATCAACAGCGCCGCTAATCGTTTCAAGAAAGTCTCCGAAGCTGTCCGTAATCTGGGGGAGCGATCTCGGGAAATACGCTATGTACTGGAGCTTATTGAAGAGATAAGCACACAGATAAACTTATTGGCGATCAACGCTTCCCTCGAAGCCGTCGGTGCCGGCGATGCCGGAAGGCGCTTCGGAGTGGTGGCCGTGGAAGTCGGCCGGTTGGCAGAGAAAACCACTGAAGCCATCGGGCGTATAGACATTATCATCAAAGAGGTCTCTTCGGCGGTGAACGATACCTTGGTAATGGCCGAAGAAACGGGAGAGGCTATTTTTGCGAGCGCAGATGTTGCGCAGGGGTTGGAAGAGAGTTTCCAGCACATACTCGAACTGGTGAATTCCACAAACCGGTTGGCGCTCGAGATTGAAAAATCCACTCTTGAGCAGAACACCGCCTGCGACCAGATGGTCGAAACCATACAGGGCTTCGCAGAACTGGCCGACGAGATCGAGGCCGACACTCGCGACCTGGCCGGTAGCGTCCAGAGCCTTGCCGACCATGCGGAACGACTGAAAAATTCAACCCAAAATTGATAACTCTCAATGAAATAAGAGAGGTGGGATATGATTGAATGGGCTAAAGACGCCGTAAAATCGACCATAAAGGTTCGAGGCGCGCCGGTTCTGGCGATTTTCATTCTCGCTCTTGCTTCCAGCTCCATTTATGTTCTAATGAAAGAATATTCGGGTAACCCACATTTGAGGAGTGCAAAAAAGCTTTATGAGGAAGGCGATTTCGCGGCGGCCATAAAGGAAGTCGAGGCCTATCTTGTCGAAGAACCTTTAGCGATTGACGGACTTGTTATGCTGGGGGATTCGCATGCGGCGCTTGCGGACGTTTCCCGCTGGGACACCGAAAAGTATATGAAGCATGTTTGCACCGCAGTAAAAGCATACAAGAAAAGCCTCGATATAAAATACAACAATAACGTGGCCTCAAAGCTCTGGATGTTGGAGGAAAAAACACAAGGGCTCGTGGATTCAAAAGGAAGATTGTATGGAGGATGTAGTTCGAGAGAAATTGATGGAGAAGAGGCAGTCCCTTGAGGATCAGCTAAGAAGCGATCCCCGGAATCAAGCCTACTGGGTTCAACTCGGGAACGTCTCGAAACAGCTTGGAGATAAATCGCGCGCGATAGAGGCTTATCAAAAAGCTATCGAGCTTAATCCCGACGACACCTACACGAAAAACATTTTGGCAGGCCTCGAGGGCAAGAACATCGAGTTGCCTATTAAAACTCGAAAACCTCCCGACCAAACGCCGGAACCCGCAATCGATCCCTCAAAAGTAATATTCAAGTACGGATTCCCGATAATCTCCATATTGATTATTGTCGCCGCGGGCGTAATTTATAAAACGATCAAAAGTGTTGAACTGCCCGATCCTCATATACTTATGGAAGTTGACAAAAATACGATGAACCCCGTTGTAAGCCCCGATGGAAAGTGGATAGCCTTTAAGCTGGCCCCTCCCGAAGATGATCCATCGGGAATGTCCGCAATGCTTATTGCCACTCCGGACGGAAAGACCGTAATCCCGTTACTCGGGGCAAAGAAGGGGTTTCATATAACAGATTCTCATGCGGTGTGGTTACCAGACAGCTCGGGATTTATCGTTCAAACCGCACGAAGAAAACAAAAAGCGGAATATAGCATAATTGGAGTAGATAAAAGAGAGATAATTCCCATACCTGTGGAAATTCCTCCTCAACAATCTTTCAGACCGGTGATCAGCCCCGATGGCAAGCGGATAGCTTATGTCGCCACACTTGAAACCGGGGGCGCAAAATCCATAATTATTGCGGACATTAAATCGGGATCATGCGGCAGTGTTGCAGAATTCAAAATGATAAGAGAACTATCTTGGGCGCCCGACGGAAATACCATCGCTTTTTGCGGTTCTTATTATGATGAGGAAGTCGGCAAGATGCTCCGCAGGATTTTGGCGGTGGACATTGAAAACGGGGAAATTTATGAGGTCGGAGAGGCGGATTATGCGTGCAAACCCACTTTCTTCGGTAAGGAGGATACCAGACTGGTGTATAAACATCACAATACGCTTTATTCCGTCTCAATGTCTTCGCTCTCCGATATGAAAAAGCTTCTTCCGGAGAAGTATACAGGTAGAATTGAGGACGGCTTGACCGCATCTGCCGATCTGAAGGTACTTGCATTCGGTGTGGTAGTCGGAACGGTCGAGAGTTTCGGAGGAGGCTATCATACAAGTGACGTTTTTTTGTTGAAAGAGGGAGAGACCGAGCCTTTTCGCGTGGAAAATTATCACAAGGAAAAAATGAGCCCGTCTCTTTCCCCGGACGGAAGTTGGATGGCATACGAAATTATGGGGCCGAATCCCGAAACACCATTCAAGATTTGGGTAGGAAACACGTCGCCGAAATAAAGGAGAGGATTCATGAGTAACTCGTTAATCGAACTTATAGGTCCGACCGCGTCGATGGCGTATCTTCGAGAGGGTGTCAAGGCGCGGCAGGTCACCACCCATACGCATGATGCGGTGCCGGTGGCCGCACTTAAACGGTTTCAAAAGATAGGCCACTGGGACTTCAAGTATATCCGCGCCGGCTCCACTTGGGAATTCCCCCGGATGCAGGGGCCGGGATGCATTACTTCCATATGGATCACGGTCGCCGGCAGGCTGCACGAGGTCTTCGTCCGGAAACGGGTGCCCGCGCATCTGTATCTTTGGATAAATATTTACTATGACGATTCGGATACTCCCGCAATCAGCGCTCCTGTAGGACATTTTTTCGGCAACGGCACTTCCCGATACGTTCACTTTTCGAGCAAATTCGTGGGCATGACCTCAGGCGGATATTACAGTTTTTTACCCATGCCGTTCAAAAAATCCTGCCGGGTGGTGATGGAGAACCGGCATCCGACTCGCACCATACCCCTGTTTTACGGGGCCGTCACATATCATCAGGTTCCCGACATAGGGCCTGACGTGGGTTATCTCAACTCTCATTATCGGGAGAACACCTTTACGGGCTCGGATGATATTGACGGAGCAATGGTGCCCGACAACCCGCACGTAATTCTCGAAGAGGACTCCGGCCCCGGACACTTCACGGGTATGACGCTGACCATGTACCCGACCGGTATCAAATCCCGATTCAAGGCCCCTTACTTCGGCTTCCCCTACCTGGAGGGAAACCTGAAGGTATACGTGGATGATGAAGTTGCTGAAAAGGGCCCGCCGATGATCGAGAAACCGGCAGGCGCGCCTTACGGCTCGCAGTCAATCGAATGCACCGGCGTCGAGGACTATTTCCTCTCAGGCTGGTATTACAAAAAAGGGCCTTTCTCGTCCCTGTATCACGGTTGCCCCATCAGGTCCAATTTGACCGGCGCGGTCAGTCAGTACCGGTTCCATGAAGCGGACCCATATCCATGGAAAGATCGCATTCGTATGACCATCACCCACGGCGAATTCGACCAGGTGGATTGCCGCATGGAAAGCCTTGCGTTCTATTATAAAAAAGCTCCCTGATTGATAATGATGCAATATCGTATGCTATCTTGCCCGACGAAGGGATTTGGCTTGTCGACTTACGTTACATTTTTTACGAATGCTAAGGTTCCGGCCAAGGAGGCGAACGAGACATGACCACTGAAACGATGAGCGGCCGGGAACGAATTATGGCCGCCTTGAACGGTCAGGACGTCGACCGCATTCCCTGGTCGCCCTGCATTGACGGTTACTTTCTGGGAAAGGTCGACCAGGTCGACGGCTTTCGCCGAATCGGCGCGGACGCCATGCTGCGCCATGTGTTCAACTTTATCGGGAGCGTGCCGTTTCGCATCAGCGCGCCCGTGCCCGGCAAGAGCCTTCCGTGGACAATGAGTGAAAAGCGAGAGGGCGGCGAAACCGAGGTAATTTATGAGACGCCGGTAGGCACTCTCACCGAACGCTACAAGTTCAACCGGGAGTCTCCCAATTTGCCCTGGGTCGTCAAGCGCAGGCTACAGACGGTGGAAGACATGAAAGTCCTTACTTGGATGTGCGAGCAGGCTGAGTTTGTACCGTTTTCGGCTCTCTTCGATTATGCGGAACAGCGGATCGGCGACGACGGCGTCACCACCATTTCCATCCTGAGCACACCCGCATTATGGCTTATCAACTCCGAGGCCATGGTGGATACGTTCTGGTACCTTTACTTCGATCACACCGGGGAGATGGAGGAGCTTTTCGATGCCGCACACCGAATGACCCTGCGTATGCTCACGGCCTGTGCGGAAGGGCCGGGCGAGGTTATAATTCAATACGAGAACCTCTGCTCGAACCTTATCTCCCCGAAGATATGGGACGAGTACGCGCCTCGCTGGATAAGCGAATATGCCGAGGTTCTGCACGCGGGCGGCAAGAAATATCTCATGCACGCTTGCGGCCGGCTGCTCGATTTCGGCGACAGGCTCAGCAAGGTTCCTCTCGACGGCATTGTGGACATCGCCACTCCGCCGACCGGAAGTCTTCCCGACCTGCGCACGGCTCGCGAATTGTGGGGGCCGGACAAGTTCATCATGGGAGGCATCGACGCCACCGCGCAAGTGGAAAAGGAACCTGAGGAATTGAAGGACTACGTCAAAGAGGTGATGAAAGGAATGGGAGAAGGAAGGCGGATGGCTCTGGGAAGCAACGACGCCGTCCCCAAAAATACCACGTGGGAAAAGCTCCAGGCGGTCACCGAAACGGTAAAAGAAAGAGGAACGTTCCCACTCAACCTGTAGGCGCGACACTCTCGGAGTGTGGGGCCTGCCATACAGTATTCTCTATTTTATGAGTGAAAGGGGAAGTCGATGAAGAAGAAGTTGGTGCCGGCTTTTACGATGGTTGCAGCAGTGGTTCTTATGGTATGGCCGCTGGGATCGGAAGAGCGTACGGATTATGACGTTGCAATTCGGGGAGGAACTCTATATCTGGGCGGGATGACTATGGGCGGCGTGGGCGACGTCGCCGTTCGGGGCGACAAGATAGTTGCAATCGGTAATGCGCCCGGCCGCGCACGTCGAGAAATAGATGCTCGAGGCATGATCGTCTCGCCCGGGTTTATCGACCTCCACACCCATACCGATCTGCCGTTTCTGTATCTCGGCGGTCTACCCATTCCGAGATCGGTAAAGGCCAACTTGAACTATATCACTCAAGGCGTGACCACTGTTGTGACCGGCAACTGCGGCGCCGGCTTTCCGGTTCAAACCGATGTTGCCCAATGGTTCGATAAAGTAAACCGGATGCCTTTCGGATCGAATGTTATTCACCTTATCCCACAGGGCGATTTGAGGCTCCAAGTGATGGGCGCTGCACAGGCCGAACGGCCCGATCCGAAACCCACCCCGGAAGAAATGGAAAAGATGAAACGCCTGCTTGGCGAAGGACTTCGCGCCGGTGCGTGGGGAATGTCCACCGGGCTTGAATACGATCCGGGAGCGAGATCGGATATCGAGGAACTCGTCGAATTGAACAAAATCGTGGCACAACACGGCGGCATTTATGCGTCACATATCCGGCATGAAGGGCCGCAGCCCGAGAAACTGATTGCCGCCTTCGAGGAAGCCATTGCTATTGGCGAGCGAGCGGGTACGCCGGTTCAAATATCGCACATAAAGTGCTCGGGTAACAAAATACACGGTATGAGCGTGAAAGTGATCGAAATAATCGAAGCCGCGCAAGCTCGAGGGGTGAAAGTCTTGGCGGACCAGTACCCCTACGCCGCCGGAAGCACCACATTGAGTTACTTGGTTCCAGTGGACAAACGCGATGGTACCAAGGTGCTTAAGGAGTATTGTACGCCTGAAGGCCGTGCGAAGATATATAGCGAAGTCGCCGACGCGATGGCTGCACAGCTAAAACCCGATAAAGTGATGATTTCCCTGTATCCTTGGAAGCCTTGGCTTCAAGGCAAAACAATTGCCGAGATAGCAAAAAAGCGAGGCGAAGACCCCGTAGTGGTCGCGATAGATCTTGCATGCGGCCCTATCGGATCGGCGATTTATTTTACCCAAAACGAACAGGACCTCAAAAACTTTATGAGGAAGAATTGGGTATGCACCGGGTCGGACGGATCCGTGTTCATTAAAATGCTCGGTAAAGCCCATCCGAGGTTTTACGGAACCTTCCCGCGCAAAATCCGTCGGTATGTATACGAGCAGGGGATAATCACGTTGGCTTTCGCGCTGCGAAGCATGACAGAGCTACCGGCGAAAAGTTTTAGCATCCCGAACAGAGGGAAACTCGCTCCCGGTTATTTTGCCGATATAGTGGTTTTCAATCCCGAAACCACGCCGCGACCTGGCGACGTGGCAAAACCCCAACGTATACAGCGAAGGCATCGAATACCTGATGGTGAACGGCGTGCTAAGCATCGATCATGGCGAATACACCGGCCGGCGAGGCGGCAGAGCCATCAGACACGGCGGGAAATAATATTTTCATCCGGGGACACAATTCGCAAAGAATCATCGTGTTCCCGAATGAATTACATCGACACTCGTGGGCACGATCTCGGTCATCTTCAGTTTCCGGACTTCGCCGGCGATTTCGAATTCTCCTTCAAGGCGAATGTCTTCGGACGATGCGCCTATCATTACTTTCACCTTTCCGGGCTCGACGGCAAAGTTCATATCCCGGCAATGAAAAGCAAGTTGGCTCATATCCAGATGGAACGTCAAATCGCGCGCTTCACCCGGCTGTAAAGTGATACGTTTGAAACCCTTCAGTTCTTTTACCGGCCGAGTCACACTGCCGGCCACATCATGGATATACAATTGCACCACCTCATCGCCCGCGCTTTTGCCTGTATTTTTTACATTAACCGTGATGTCTAGAACGCCGTCCGAAGGTAGGGCGTCTGCGGAAAGCCTGAGGTTGTCATATACAAAGGTCGTATAGCTCAGGCCGTGACCGAAAGGGTATAGCGGCGTTACGGGCATATCGGAATAGTCTCCCCAGAACATGCTTTTTGCGCCGGTCGGTTTGTGATTGTAGTAGACCGGCATTTGCCCCACGTCTCGGGCCAGCGACACCGGCAGGCGGCCCGCCGGATTTACATCTCCGAACAACACTTCTGCGACCGCATTGCCGCCTTCTTCTCCGGGCAGCCAGGCTTCAAGCACAGCGGGCACATGCCCGGCGATCCACGGCAACGCCAAAGGCCTGCCGTTGATCAACACCACGACCGTCGGCGTGCCGGTTGCGACCACCGCCTCGACAAGCTCCTGTTGCACTCCCGTAAGCCCCAGGTTTGCCGCGTCGCACGCCTCGCCGCTGGTGCAGCCCTTCAAAAGACCGGATTTCCCGCCTAACGCCACGACCGCGACTTCGGCACGCTTCGTTATTTCCACCGCTTCCGCTATGCCCTCCGTCGCCGTACCGGAAATGTCGCAGCCTCGCGCATATAGCACCTTTGTCGCTTCCGAAACCCGGGCCTTTATGCCCGCCAACACGCTAACCATATCGGGAAAATAATCGGCAAGGTTCGTTTTGGGTCTATCTTTTAAACCCAGAATGTCATCCGCCTTTTCACCGCTTCCTTCCCGGACAGGCGCCGCGCTTCCTTCGATATCCTGTTCTTTGACACCCGACGAATCCGTCCATGCGTCATCGGAGATGGCGCCGTGTATGATTTCGTGGTGAGACGGAAAATGATAATCCCCCTGCAACAACCTGATGGATGCGGCGCAGGGGCCGATTACCGCCAGGGATTTTATGTCGGGAGACAGTGGTAGAAGATCATCCTCATTTTTCAGCAGCACCATGGATTTTCGGGCGATATGTCGAGCCAGCTTGCGGTCGTCAGGCCTGTGATAAACGCCCGCTATGGCATCGGTTTCAACGAAGGCGTTCTCAAACAGCCCTAACTCGAATTTGGATTTCAGCACGCGCCCGACGGCTCGATCCACCAGTGCCACATCCACGTCGCCCCGCTCGATCGCGGTAAGTAAGGGTTCGTTATAAATGCTGAGAGTCGGCAGCTCGAGGTCCAGCCCGGCCTCCAGTCCAAGCCGAGCAGCTTCTTCTCTTGTGGCGGCGATATTATGGTTTCTGTGCAATGCCTCCAACGTAAAATAATCGGCGACAACGTACCCTTTGAAACCAAGCATACCGCGCAATACGTCGTCGAGGAGATATTTCGAGGCGCCGCATGGCACGCCGTCTATCTCCTGGTAGGCGTTCATGATCGAAGCGATACAGGCCTCTGAGATAACCGCTGCAAACGGGGCGACAAAAACATCCAGCAGTTCCCTCGGAGGAATATGACTTGGCGCCCAGTTGAGACCGCCTTCCGAAAAACCGTACCCGGCGTAATGCTTGCCGGTACAGACTATGCCTTCCTGTAAGTTATCGGTCTGTAGACCCTTCACATACGCGACTCCCATGCGTGAAACAAGATAAGTGTCCTCGCCGAAAGTCTCCTCGACTCGCCCCCACCGGGCGTCGCGTGCGACATCGACCACCGGCGCCAGAGTATGATGAGCGCCCACCGAGCGCATCTGCTCGCGGATAACGCCCGCCATCCGCTCAACCAGTTCCGGCTCGAAAGTAGACGCCAGACCGATAGGCATCGGGAAACAATCGGCGTCGCGGGCCAAATACCCCGCGCAGCTTTCCTCGTGAACTATTGCCGGAACGCCCAGACGAGTTTCTTCGACCAGGAACTTCTGGATGGCGTTGGCGATCTTTGCGCCGGCCCGAGGTTCCATTAAACCGGCCAGTCTTGTGATATGACCGATGCCGTTTTGCAAGGCCGTACGCGCCCTTTCTTCGCTGAATGCGTCATCCTCGATACATTGCGCACCCCAAACGGCGCCCAATTGCACCACCTTCTCCTCCAACGTCATGCGGGACAAAAGGTCTTCAACCCTCTCCCCTATCGGCTTACCTGAGTCGCGGTAGATAGCTTTTTTCAGTTCGTCGTTCATGGCGATCACCCCAAAATGGACATTATTCCAATATTTTTTTGTTGATTACAGTAGAGATTTTTTCACAAACCCGAATTCGTTTTCTAATCGATCCGCTCCCAGGTCAATGATCCGGTCAATTCAATATCGCCGATTTTCACGGGCGGAGTACGAAGAGTCATACGGTTGCCGGAGAGCTCGTAATGTCTGATCTGTTCTCCGCCCACCCAATTAGGGTTCAAACTGCCCTCCACATGGTTGATTCTGAAACCTTCTTTTTCGTTTACTTCCGTCGTGCCGAAGTATGCTACATAGCCGGCGTAAGCGGCCTTTAGCTCATCGAATGTAGGCGACTGGGAAGCAAACTTCGGACGGTCACGGCGCATGATTTGCGCTGAAAAGTGCCCCTTCCCGTCGTTTATGGACATACCGACCGGGTCCTCGCCCCACGGATGGATAATCTTGCCGTCCGAACTTCGGAATTCATGCGAGACGAGTTTCCAACATCCTGCAAATTGCGCTAATTTGTCCTTGCTCATACCTTTTTCCCTTTCATAACTTGTTTAAGCCCCATTGATAAAATGCATTTTTTACGGGGTTAGATATAGCACAAACCGCTGACCTTTACACTGCCGATACGCACGACGCTTACGGCAACATCACCGATTTTGACGAGTACGGCGACGCTCATTACGACCGGCTATACGCCCCGCCGGAGCCCGCACCCGGCAATTATGTCCTCATCAACGGAAAGTTGGTACTTGAAAAAGGGAAATATCATGCCGACGCATTGGCCGGGAAAGTAATCAGGAAAACATAATACACAAAGGATCACTCTTTTTCACTGTTTTAGCACGCGTATTTTCTTTTAAGCCTTTCGAGTTCGACCTTAAGTTTCTTTTTTATCGAGGTATGTGCGGGGTCTTTGGCCAGGTCATGACGCTCTTTCGGGTCAACGGACAAGTGGTAAAGCTCGTCCGGAAACTGTGAATTTAAGTAGTGTATATACTTCCACTCCCTGGTGCGCACCGCCTGAATTGGCGGATGTGGAAAAAGCGGGTCTTTAAAATATTCATAAAGGAAAGATTCCCGCCAGGGAACGCTCTTGCCGGTGGCCAACTCAAGGTAGCTTCTCCCTTGCACGATATCCGGCGGCGCTATGTCGGCGGCGGAAAGCAAGGTGGGCGCGAGATCAATGTTCAACACCATCTCTGAAACCTTCCGACCTCCCTTCGGAACCAACCTCGGGTAGCGGAACAGGTGGGGAACCCTGATGCTCTCCTCGTAAGCGTAGCGCTTGCCGAGCAGGCCGTGCTCACCCCACATATAACCATTATCGCTGGTGTAGATAACGAGCGTGTTCTCAGCCATTCCCCTGGCGTCGAGGAAATCCAGAACTTTTCCCAGGCTGTCATCCACCGCTATTAAAGCCTCATGGTAACTCTGGATATTCTTCTTGAATTTTTTTCTCTGCCGATTAATTCCGGGGATCTGAGGGAGATTGGGGTTAATAAATCCCAAATCAGGAAAAGAAACTTGCTTGAGCATGCCGCTGTAACGTTCGGGTGGCTTAAAGGGGCCATGAACCGCCTTATGGGAAAGGTAAAGACAAAATGGTTTTTTTCGGGATTGACCCAAAAATTCGATGGCGTATCGGGTGAGGGTATCTGTGATGTAGCCCTTGCTCTCGGTGTTTTTGCCATTAACGATGAGGGGGCAATCGAAGTATTTGCCCTGTCCGTAAAAGGACACCATCCGGTTGACCTTGCCTTGACCCACGAGGTCCGGAACGCTCTTACCCGTCATGTGCCACTTTCCGATCAAGGCGGTGTCATAGCCGTGAGCGTGAAGGAGTTCAAGGAATGTAACATTGTCGTCGCGCCAAGGCGTAAAGTTGTTTATAACGCCGTGGCAGTGAGGGTAACGGCCGGTAAGAAATGACGCCCGGCTCGGGCTGCAAAGGGAGGTGGTAACAAATGAGTTTACGAAATGCACCCCTTCCCGGGCCAGCCGGGCCATGTTTGGGGTCTGCAGCCAGGGCTTGTCCATAAACCCCATCGTGTCGTAGCGCTGGTCGTCGGTAATGATGAAAATGATATTGGGCTTGGCCGCCGATGTCCGAAGCAACGAGGGCACACCACTCGCCGCCACCGTACCGGCAATAGTCTTAATCGCATCCCTTCGATTAATTCTTCTTTTATCCATAGCTTTTCATATTATAACCTAAATTGAGCGTAGTCGAAGGGGGTGCGGATACATTCTGGCATGAAAAATCGCTCAATTCAGATATAAAACTTTTCTGCCGAACAGGTAAGTCGGGCCTACCTTTATGTTTTTTACAAGATTCCCAGGACAATACCAGGCCCCCGAACTCGATAT
>CAZDAF010000027.1:0-20146 GCA_964503115.1 uncultured bacterium | reverse complement strand
TGAGAAAAAAATATTAGAGAATAAGTCTAATTGATATATGGCGGCAAACATGTGCGGGCTACACTACTTTCGCCAAATGTAAAATTCTACCCTTTTCAAAGAGAAAAAAAGCCGGGCTCAGGTGAACCCGGCTTAAGTAAGGAGGAGAAAAAGGAGAAAGGGCGAAGAAAGCCCTGGAGTTGACTTTATGTTTGTCCGTTAACCATCTAATAAAATTCTCTCAAAGCCCGGCAGTAAAAGTTGATTTTCCCGGGCCTTGTCTGCATCGGGTATTTTATTGAGAAAACCTTTCAATTCCTTCTCCATACCGGGGAACTTGAGTGGTATCACAACGTTCCCTTTTGAGACGGCGCGATTTTTTAATCCTCGAATTTTGGGCGTAATGCCCACTGCCGTTGAAGTTGCCATATTGATAATTACCTCCGTGATTTCAATATTTTCAGTCGCAGCGCGTTGAGTTTGATAAATCCTTCGGCATCCGCCTGATTGTATCCGCCTGCGACGTCGAAGCTTCCTATCGAAGGGTCGTAGAGCGATTGCGGGCTTTTTCTGCCCGTTACGATGCAATTTCCCTTATACAGTTTCATCCTGACCGTGCCCGTGACGTTTTTTTGCGTATCGTCGATTAACGTTTGCAGCGCCCGGCGTTCCGGCGAGAACCAGAAACCGTAATAGGTCAGCCTTGCGTATTGAGGCATAAGGCTTTCCTTCAGGAAGGCGAGCTCGCGGTCGAGAGTGATGGACTCGATGGCGCGATGCGCGTGAAACAGCGCCGTAGCTCCCGGGCTTTCGTAAACGCCTCTCGATTTCATGCCCACAAAGCGGTTCTCGACGATATCCACCCGGCCTATGCCGTTTGCCCCGGCGATTTTATTGAGCCTTTCGACCAGTTTTGCGGGTTTCATCCGCTTTCCGTTCATCGCCACCGGATTGCCGGACTTAAAATCGAGTGTTATTTCCGTCTGTTTGTCAGGCGCGTCCTGCGGGCTGACCGTCATCTGGAAAATATCCTCCGGCGGCTCGGCCCAGGGGTCTTCGAGTATGCCGGACTCGTAGCTTATGTGCAGTATGTTCGGGTCGCTCGAGTACGGTTTGTCGCTTGTGACTTCGACGGGTATGCCATGCTTTTTCGCGTATCGCAGAAGGTCGGGCCGGCCCTCGAACTTCCACTCCCTCCACGGCGATATAACTCGTATCTCCGGGTCTATGGCATAATATGTCAGCTCGAACCTTACCTGGTCGTTGCCCTTTCCGGTGGCGCCGTGCGCGACGGTTTTTGCGCCGACTTCTTTGGCCACGTCCATCTGCGCCTTTGCGATAAGCGGCCGGGCGAGGCTGGTGCCCATCAGGTAATAATGCTCGTATGCAGCGTTCGCCCGAAGAGCCGGGAAGAAATAGTCCCGCACGAACTCATCGCGCAAGTCCTTGACCACGACTTCCGATGCGCCGGTCTTGCGGGCCTTTTTCGCTATGGCGTCAAGGTCTTCGCCCTGCCCGAGGTCGGCGACATAAGCCACCACCGGAAGTCGATAGGTCTCCCGGAGCCACTTCATTATCACCGAAGTGTCCAGACCGCCTGAATAAGCCAGCACAATCTTGTCTTTAGCCATGTTTCCTCCGAAAAGTCGCCGTTATTGTTCCGCTGCGCTTTCAGTTCATCCTTTTTCGGATAAAAGCGGGTATGTTCAGTTCCCGATCTTCTTCGTCCCCGAACGGAGCCACTGGTTTCAGCGTTGCGCTTCTCATTGAAGTCCCGCTGTGCGACGGCGACGTTGAAGAAACCCTGCGCCCTTCACGCAAATGAGTCGGCACGTCAAGGTTCTCGCTGACGCGCCTTAACCGTGGAGCCTTCGCTTCGAAACTCTGAAAACCGGTCGCTATCACCGTTACGCGCATCTCGCCGTCGTTTACCGAGTCGAAACAGGTTCCGAAGATTATGAGAGCGTCCTCGTCGGCATGGTCGTAAATGAGATCGCACGCCTCGGTCACTTCGGCCATAGTCATATCTTCCGGGCCGGTGATGTTGATGACTATTCCCTTGGCGCCGTCAATCGAGATGTCCTCGAGCAACGGACTGGATATGGCCGCCTGAGCCGCCGTCATCGCGCGATCTTCGCCCGATCCGTGGCCCACGCCCATCAGGGCCATGCCGCGTTCCTGCATAATGGTTTTAATGTCTGCAAAGTCCACGTTAACCAGCCCCGGCGTGGTGATGAGGTCGCTTATACCCTGGACGGCGTGTAAAAGCACATCGTCGGCCATTTTGAAGGCGTTTTTGAAGGTCATATTCTTGCCGGCGACGGCCAGAAGCCACTGGTTGGGAATGACTATCAGGCTATCGACGTGCTCTTTCAATTCCTGTATTCCCGCTTCTGCGATCCGCGCTCGTCTGCGCGCTTCGAACGGAAACGGCCTGGTGACCACCCCGACGGTCAATATGCCCATTTCCTTCGCCCTGGCCGCAACGACCGGGCTGCCTCCGGTACCCGTTCCGCCGCCCATTCCGGCGGTGACAAAAACCATATCGGCGTCTTCCATCACCTTGGCGACGTCCTCGATGGTTTCCTCGGTAGCCTCCCTGCCGATATCCGGCATGGAACCCGCGCCAAGCCCCGATCCCAGTTGCACCTTGGTGGGCGCTTTGCACCTGCCAAGTGCCTGAGAGTCCGTATTGATGGCGATGAAATCGACACCCTTCAGTCGAGAGGTGATCATGGTGTCGAGCGCGTTTCCGCCCGCACCACCTACGCCGATTACTACCAGTTTGGCCTTCTTTTCAATCAATTCGTCCGTGTACTCAAACATCTCCTGTCCTCCTTTGTTACATGCGTCGCTTAAACGCCCTTACTATTTCACGTCGTTAGAAAAACTCTGCGAACCATTCCACCATGCGGCCTCGCACGCGATGGAATATGTTGTCTTCTCTAATACGGAAAGTGTGGTGGTGTCCGTTTTTCGCGCCGTAAAGCACCAACCCGACTCCCGTAGCGAATGCGGGACTCGATACGACGTCCGTCAGTCCGCCCACCCCCTGTGGGAATCCTCTCCGAGCAGGCATACCGAAAATCTTTTCCCCCAGTTCCGGCAAACCGTCGAGCAGCGCACAGCCTCCCGTCAGCACCACTCCCGCGCCCAGCATGTCCTCGTACCCCGACTTGATCAGCTCTCGCTGCACGAGTTCGAGAAGTTCCTCGGCCCTCGGCTCGATGATTTCCGCCAGCACCCGGCGACTCATATTTCGCGGCTTGCGACCTCCGACGCTGGCCACCTCGATGTTCTCGCCTTCATCCACCAGGGAAGCCATAGCGCAACCGTAGCGCTGCTTGATTTTCTCGGCTTCACCCATCGGAGTTCTCAGTCCCAGCGCGATGTCGTTGGTGAAATGGTCACCGCCGATGGTGAGCACTGCGGTGTATTTGATCGATCCGCCGCAGAAAACCGCTATGTCGGTAGTGCCGCCGCCGATGTCCACCAGTGCGACGCCCAATTCCTTCTCGTCGGAGGAAAGCGCGGCCTCGGAACTTGCGAGCTGCTCGAGAACTATATCGCTGACGTTCAGCCCCGTCCGGTTGGCGCACCTTACGATATTTTGAGCGCTGGCCACCGCGCCGGTGACGATATGCACCTTTGCCTCGAGTCTCACGCCGTTCATCCCGATGGGATCCTTTATACCGTCCTGCTCATCTACGATGAACTCCTGAGGGAGTATGTGAATTACTTCCCTGTCGGGCGGGATGGCAACGGCTCGCGCGGCGTCCACAACGCGCTTTATATCGCTTTCATTCACCTCGCGATGTTTCACCGCAATGACGCCGTGGGAATTGAATCCCTTGATGTGCCCTCCGGCGATGCCGGCATAGACATGCGATATTTCGCAACCCGCCATCAGCTCGGCTTCCTCGATAGCGCGTTTAATGCTCTGAACCGTCTTCTCGATGTTGACCACCACTCCCTTCCTTAATCCATGTGAAGGGTGCGACCCGATGCCGACGATGTCAGCACCGTCATGCCCCACTTCGGCGACTATCGAGCATATCTTCGTAGTGCCGATGTCCAGACCCACAATAAGGTTGTCACGTTTGGCCATGTTTTTTTCTCCTCCTTCCTATCGTCAATCAGCTTCTTTTTCTTTTACGCGTCGCCCGTCGGCCACGAGTGTTTTTGGCGCAGCCTTCAGTTTCAGCGCGGCGCCGTCTCTGTATCTTAGATCCACCCCTATCACTTCAGCTCCGCTGCGTCTAGCTTCCGCCAGAACTATTTCGAGCATGAGCCACCGCCTTTCGATGTCCTTATCTCCCATTTCGACATAGTGCGGCTCGTCAACTCCTATAAGCTTCAAACCGCTCGCCGAAACGACTATTTCGCTAATGCTTTCGTCCGGCATCATGCCGGAAGCCCGAGCCAAATCTATAACGCGCAAAATGCTATTCGCCATATTCAAATCAAGAGCCGCATCGCTCCCGCCGGGGCCGGTTATTACCGGCATGTCCGTAGGGTCGCCGGGTTCGAGCGCCTTAAAAACCTCTCCCTCGGAACCCATCAGCCTGAGTCCCTCCTTGCGAATGATCGCCATAGCGACTCGCTCCACGACGTGGATGACTATTTTGTCGGGGAAATTCCGCTTGACGGTGACCCCCCGTATCCATGGATGCGTTTGAACGTCATGAGCGGCTCTATCGAGGTCTATCGTGAAAATGTTATGCCCTTTCTTCACCCTGGAATATCTCAGTATTTCACCCCGTTTGACGCGGCGATTTCCCATAACTTCTATCTCGCGAATTGCGAAAGATTCCGAATGAGTCAGTGACGTGTACGCCCATCTCACCAATATACCGCCTGTCCCTCCGACAGCTGCCGCCGCTGCGACGAACACGATCAGCCCGACGATCTTTCGCCATGACCGGGAGCTTTTTGCCCGCAGAGGCTTTCGCGGCTTCGGCCTGGCCTGTCTGACCCTGGGTTTTCTATGCTTGCCTTTCACACTTGGCATTTGCCAGCATCCTCTCGACCAATTCTTCAAAATCCATCCCCACCACCTCTGCGCTTTTCGGCAAGAGGCTGGTGGAAGTTAGTCCTGGTATAGTGTTTACTTCGAGCGCCACCGGTCCGCTGGGTTCCGTCAGTCTGAAATCCGCTCTCGCGGCGCCCCTGCATCCCAGCGCGTTATACATGTTTGCGCCGAGTTGTTGCACAAGCACGGTCGTCTCCGGACTGATGGGCGCCGGGACAATATATTCCGTGTAACCGGCGGTGTATTTATGCTTGTAATCGTAAAACCCTTCTTTGGGTTTGATCTCGATACAGCCCAGCGGTTCGCCGTCGAGCACACCGACGGTTATTTCCGATCCGGGGACGTACTTCTCAATTATCGCCCGTTCGTCCACTTCAAGAGCGTTCTCGACGGCTTCTTCCAACGTGACGTCGCCTTCCTGATCTCCGACGATAGTCACCGCGAGGCTCGATCCCCCTCGGGAAGGCTTGACGACCAGAGGCGACTCGATTTTCTCCGGGCGGCGCGGGCCTTGGCGATCGATTATTTCCCACGGCGCCGTCGGTATACCCACTGCCTCGAAAATGCGCTTGCTTGTTATCTTGTCCATGGATAACGAACTGCCCGGCACTCCCGATCCGGTGTATGGAATACGCAAAAACTCGAGCACTCCCTGAATTATCCCATCCTCACCGACCGGCCCATGCAGCGCCACAAAAGCCACCTCGACGCGATATTCGCGCAGTTGCTCGATGAGGTCGTCGCCGACGTCAATGGATGTAACATCGTAACCTCTACTCTCGAGCGCTTCGCAAACGCATTTCCCACTATCCAGGGACACCTCACGCTCGCCGCCGAAACCGCCCATCAACACTCCCACTCGCTTGCTCTTCACGGCGCAACCTCCCTGCCGATGATCCGCACTTCCGGCTCGAGTTCGATGTTATGAACATTTCGCACCTCATCGCATACCTGATTCATCAAGCCGATGACGTCCGCGGCGGTAGCATCACCCAAATTGACGATGAAATTCGCGTGCACTTTACTGATCATCGCCCCGCCGAGCCGCTTTCCCTTCAACCCCATCGAATCGATAATTCTGCCGGCGTTTTCTCCCGGCGGATTGCGAAAGATGCTGCCTGCAGACGGTTCATGCAGCGGTTGGGTGGACTTACGCTTCTCGGTCATGTCTTTCATCCGCTTTTCGATTTTCGAGCCGTCTCCTTTCTCGAGCTTTAATACCGCGCTGAGCGCCACCGCCCCGGGCGATATGTTCGAACTTCTGTAGGAGAACTCGATACTTTCCTTATTTCGTGTTTCAACCTTTCCGCCCGGCAGGCGAATTCGCGCTTCTGCGAGCACTCCCGCCATATCCGACCCGAAAGCTCCTGCGTTTCCAACAACGGCGCCGCCGACGGTTCCCGGAATGGATGCGGCCCATTCGAGCCCGGTCAATCCCTCTTGCGCGGCCATGCGAGCCAGCTTCGGCAAAATTGCGCCGGCGCCGCATTTTATCGATTCCCCCTCGATCTCGACGTCATCCATCGTGCCCCGCAGCAGCACCGTAAGGCCCTCGATACCGCCGTCCCGCACAATCAAATCGGACCCCGCGCCCAGCACCTGATATGGCAATCTTTCTCTTTCAGCGATCTTTAGCGCAGCCATCAAATCCGCCTCGTCGGCGGGAACGAAAAGCATATCGGCCGGCCCACCCACCTTGATGGTGGTGTAGCGGCTCATCGGAGCGCCTTCGATGATTTTCCCCCGAACGACGTTGCGCAGTTCGTCGGGCATGCTTACGGCATTATTCACTTATCCATCTCCTCGATGAATTTCTCGCCGACCTTGAAAATATTCCCTGCACCGAGCGTCATGATGAGATCGCCCGACTTGACGGTTTGCCGCAGCAGGGGCACTATATCGGAAAGCTCCGGTACATAAGTCGCCGATTTGTGACCGGCTTCTTTTATATCTCGAAAAATAGTTTCCCCGGTTATTCCCGATATAGGGTCTTCACCCGCCGCATATATATCCGTAAGAATGAGCACATCCGCTTCGTCGAATGCATCGTTAAATTCGCGGTGCATGTCGCGGGTGCGTGTGTATCGGTGAGGTTGAAACACCGCCACAATCCTGCTTTCTTTATACGCCGTTCGGGCAGCGGCCAGCGTGGCGCGTATCTCAGCCGGGTGATGCGCGTAATCGTCGACTACCGTCAAGTCTTTCGAGTCGTGCTTGATCTGGAAACGCCTGTCTATACCCTCGTAGGCGGCTATTCCCTTGCGGATATCGTCGAAAGGAATTTCGAGATCGAGTCCTACGACCACCGCAGCTAGCGCGTTGAGCACGTTATGAGTACCCGGCGCGGGCAAAACGATCTCGCCGAGTTCCTCATCTCGATACCGTACATTAAACCTGTAATTCAATCCCTCCGGTCGTATATCGACGGCGCGGAAATCCGCCTGATGGCTTGTGCCGTATGTAACCGCTCGCTTCTCAATGCGGCCGAGAATGTTTCGGACATTCTCACAGTCCATGCAAAGCGCCGCCAGCCCGTAGAACGGAATGGAATTGGCGAACTCGACGAAGGCATTAAGAAGCTTCTCCTCACTGCCGTAATAATCCATATGCTCGGGATCGATATTTGTGACGACGGCGATTACCGGCGTCAGATGCGTGAACGATCCGTCGCTTTCGTCCGCTTCGGCCACAATGAACCGCCCTTCTCCGAGCTTGGCGTTGGAGCCGAACGCGTTGACTTTGCCCCCGATGACTGCGGTGGGATCCAGACCGCTTTGTGCAAGTACGTGGGCGACGAGAGTGGTAGCGGTGGTTTTTCCGTGCGTGCCGGAGATAGCTATCCCCCACTTCAGCCGCATCAGTTCCGCAAGCATCACCGCTCGAGGAATAACGGGTACGCCGGTTTCACGCGCCGCTACGACTTCCGGGTTTTCTTCCTTCACGGCGCTCGATACCACCACGACCCGCGCGGCGCCGATGTTGCCGGCCTTGTGCCCGTAAGATACGTCAGCGCCCATCGATGTGAGCCGTCGAGTCGCCTCGCTTTCCACCAGGTCGGAACCACTGACCTTATACCCGAGGTTAAGAAGCACCTCGGCGATGCCGCTCATCCCTACTCCGCCTATTCCCACGAAGTGTATATGTTGATTTTGCTTATACATTTCATTTAGGCAAGGGATTTAAATCCCTTGTTTCCGGTCATTTCCTCGAGCCCGTCGCAAATGACATCAGCCGCGTCAGGTTTTGCAAAGCCGGCCGCCTTTCCAGCCATCGCTTCGAGCTTTTCGGAATTGGTTAAAAGTTCTTTCAGCGCGCGACTCAGCGCCCCTTTTTCGATTTCCTCTTGTCGTATCATCACCGCAGCTCCCCGGCCTGCAAGCGCCGCCGCATTGAACGCCTGGTGGTCGTCGACCGCGTGAGGGAAAGGCACCAGTATCGACGGCTTGCCCAACGCCGCCAGCTCGAACACCGTACCCGCGCCCGCTCTGCAAATAACCAGGTCAGCGGCTTGATATGCCTCTCCCATGCGATAAATGAAAGGCGTAACAATCGTCCGCTCATAGCCCATCTCTCGATACGCCTCGCGCACTTCGGACAGATCTCTTCTCCCCGTTTGATGTATAAGGTTTGTGTGATCCCTTATAGTTGGATGAGACCTGAAGAAATCGACTACTGCGCGATTGACCGCCACAGCACCCTGGCTTCCCCCGAAAACCAGCAGCGTCTTGTCGGAATCGAACTTATCGAGCTTCAACTCCGGCTCGCCGGCGGCGGGCGAAACCACCTCGTTACGGACAGGGTTGCCACTGACCACGGCCTTTTTCGAGGAGAAGTAATCGAGACTTTCCTCGAAGCTTACGAATACTTTCTTCGCAATCCGCGCCAACACGCGGTTGGTCACACCCGGTGTGACATTTTGCTCGAGTATTGCGAAAGGAACCCCCATCAGCTTGGCAGCCAAGAGCGCCGGTCCCGAAACGAAGCCGCCCACGCCGAAGGCCACGTCGGGCCGGAAAGAACGCAATATGCCCACGGATTCAAGCAGGGCCACGGGTATCAGAACCAGGCCGCGTAAAATTGCTCCGGCTCCTTTACCGCGCAAGCCCGCGCTGCGAACCGTCGCAAGAGCAAGGCCTTCCTTCGGCAACACCCTCGATTCGATGCCGTCCTTCGTACCGACGAACATCACTTCACGCTCGGCGCCTCTCTGGAGAAAACAATGCGCTACCGCAATCCCCGGGAAGAGATGCCCTCCCGTCTTGCCGCCGGCTATCAGCAGTTTTATGCCGCCCGAAGTCATTGATCCCCTTCCATCCGATACACCCGCAAACTTTCGTCAGGGGCAGCGCTTACGTTCAGCAGTATTCCGGCAGCCGCCATTGTCACCACCAGGCTGGTTCCGCCGTAGCTCAGCAGAGGCAACGGCAGGCCCTTGGTGGGCAGCAGCCCCATGACCACACCCATATTCACCAGCGACTCGATGGCTATCATGAAAGTCAGCCCCGCCGCCAGTTTCGCTCCGAAAGAATCCGGCGCGCCTATCGCCGCTTTTAAACCTCTCACCAATATCACAATGAACGCCGCCACTACCGCGCAAATTCCCACCAACCCGAGTTCTTCACCGATAACGCTTAAAACGAAATCGGTGTGAGCCATTGGTAGATAAAAAAGCTTCTGGCTACTCATCCCGAGGCCGACGCCGGTAACGCCGCCGTTGCCCAGAGCGATGTAGCTTTGGATTATCTGAAAACCGGCATCTCTGGGGGAAGACCACGGATCGAGGAACGCCAATATTCTCTCGCGCCTGTATTCAGCGCCCATCAGCCCGACATATAAAATCGGCGCGGCCAGAACCGTCGACCCGACAACATGAAACGGATTCGCGCCGCCTACGAACAGCATTGCCATAACCAGCGCGCCCATTGTGGCCGCCGTTCCGAAATCCGGCTGAAGGAAAACCAATAGAATCATCAAGCCGCTTACAATGACGGGGGGCATGAAACCTTTCCCGAATGTGTGCATGCGGTCACTTTTCTTGACCACGATATGCGCGAGATATATCAGCAGCCCCAGCTTGGCGGGCTCGGACGGTTGAATCCAGATTAACCCCATATCTATCCAACGAAGTGCTCCACCCGCCTTCCTCCCCAATCCGGGTATCCATAACAGTCCCAGTAAGATGAAGCTGATCGGCAATATCACGTACACGAAACGGCGTAAAAGCCGGTAATCCAGCATCATGAACATACTCATCACCACAATGCCCAGAAGGGCGAAAAGCCCCTGCCGCTTGAGGAAATGCAGCCCGTCCTCAAAGCGTATCTGCGCATAATAGCTGGAGGTGCTGTAAACCATTACCACCCCGAAACCCAGCAGGCCCAGGACGGAAAGGAACAACCAGCCGTCGTACCGTTTCACCGTCATCCTGTGAGCTCCCTTACCGCTTTTTGGAAAACCTCGCCGCGCTGAACATAATCGCGGAACATATCGAAACTCGCGCAACCGGGGCTTAGTAGCACCACATCGCCCCGGTCGGCAATTTTTTGAGCGACTTTCACCGCATGGTTCATATCGCTCGCGCGCTTAACGGACGACGAATCGCCCAGCGTTTCTTCAATCTTTTTCGCCGCCGCTCCTACCAGCACCATCGCCTTAACCCGTTCTTTCACAAGCGGTTTCAAGATTTCGAACTCGCCTCCCTTATCCAATCCTCCGGCAATGAGCACTATGGGCGTATCAAAACTCTCGAGAGACTTGACAACGGCGCCGACGTTGGTGCCTTTCGAGTCGTCGAAGTACTTTACCCCGTCGATCTCGCGCACGAACTGCGTGCGATGCGGCAGGCCGGGGAACGTTTCGAGCGCTTCTGCTATTGCTTGACCCGACGCTCCCATAAGCCGTGCGGCCAGTGTGGCGGCCAGCGCGTTTTCGAGGTTGTGCCGGCCGGTTATCTTCATTTTCGTGGTGCTTATCTTTTCGATACTGCCGTTCAGTTCCGCGATCAACTCATCGCCGTCGGCCCATCCACGCGGTTGATCCGCCGGCTGAAGATCGATACTGAATCCCATGCGACGACATTCGCAGCCGCGAAGAGTATCGAGACTCTTGGGATCCGAGACGTTGACAACCGCCCAGTCATCGGGCCCCATGTTCATCCATAGCCGCGCCTTGGCTCGAGCGTAAGCCTTCATATCGGAATAACGATCGAGGTGGTCGGGGGTGACGTTCAGCATGAGTCCCACTCGAGGGTGGAACTTTTCGGTCGCTTCGAGTTGAAAACTCGATACTTCAACCACTGCGACATCCGCCCCGCCGCTCATGTCGGCCAGGTTGATCAGCGGGTTGCCTATGTTGCCGCCGACAAAGGTACGCATTCCCGAGTTGCTCAGCATGACGCCCGTCAGTTCGGTGACCGTGCTTTTTCCGTTAGTGCCCGTGACGGCCACGATGGGCAAGCTTAGGAACCGTGCGGCGAGTTCGAGCTCGCCTATAATTTTCACTCCCGCCCGGCGCGCAGCCTCGAACGGCGGTATCGAAAGAGGTACCCCCGGGCTGACCACTATAAAATCGGCGGCGGTGAAATCACCGAACTTGTGTTCGCCGAGGACAAACCGGATGTCGTAATTTTCCAGAGCGGCCCGCTCCGCATCAAAGTCGGCAGGCGCGGCGTTGTCATTAACGGTAACCGTCGCCCCCCGGCCCGCGAGGAACCGTGCCGCCGCCACTCCCGTGCGGCGCAACCCGACGACCAGAACTTTTTTGCCCTCGATGTTCATCTTATCTTCAACGTCCCCAATGCAAGTACAGAAAAAATTATCGATAAAATCCAAAACCTTACTATCACCTTCGGCTCCGCCCACCCGGCCAACTCGAAGTGGTGATGCAACGGCGCCATACGAAAAATGCGTTTTCCGGTAAGCTTAAAGCCCACCACCTGCAAGATCACACTGACAGCCTCGATAACGAAAAGACCTCCGGCGATGGCCAACACCAACTCGTGCTTGGTGACCACCGCTACGGTTCCCAGCGTCCCGCCCAGCGCAAGGCTGCCCACGTCTCCCATGAAAACCTGCGCGGGATAAGAATTAAACCAAAGGAATCCCAACCCCGCTCCGGCCATTGCGGCACAAATTATACCCACCTCACCGGCGTTGCGGATGTAGGGAATCAGCAGATAACTCGACCAGTCACTCCGACCCACAATATAAGCGAAAAGGAGGTAGGTGAGGGAGCAGATTATCAACGGAGCTATGGCGAGACCGTCGAGGCCGTCGGTAAGATTAACGGCGTTAGCCGCGCCGACTATCACCATCACGGCGAACAGCGGATACACCCATCCGAGGTCGATAGCGGTATATTCCTTCCAGAAGGGAATGCTCAGGTGCGTCGTGTAGCCGGTGTCGAAGCCGACCAGGTAAACCGTTATCGCCAAAACAACGGCGGCCTCGATTATGAATTTAACGGGACCGCGTACTCCGCGCGGGTTGTTACGTACCACTTTCAGGTAATCATCGATAAAACCGATGGCGCCGAAAAGCACCAACACCACCAGGATCGCCTGCACATACGGAACACTCAAGTTCGCCCACAGAAACGCCGGAATTAAAACCCCGACTATCATTAACACACCGCCCATGGTCGGCGTGCCTTCTTTTTCCCGATGCCTCTCCGGGCCGTCATCGCGGATAACCTGCCCAACCTGCAACAGTTTTATCCTTTTAATAAACCACGGGCCGAGCAAAACGGTTATCATAAAGGCAATAACCGCCGTAAAGCCGATGCGAACGGTCAAGTACTCGAAAATGCGGTGTTGTTCGCCAAGGAGGAAAAAGAGCATATCAGTCGCCTCCCTCTTCCGGCCTGAGCCCGAGATCATTCTCGATGGCTTCGACTACGGTTTCGAGGTGAAGCAGTCTGCTGCCTTTCACCAGGATCGTGTCGCCATCACGCAACTTTTCCATCATCAGGCTTGCCGCCTGCTCCGCATCCTTCGCGACGGCGACCTCGGCGTCGGATGCCGCCCGCTCGATAAAACCCTTCTTGATTGTTTGGGCCCAATCTCCCACCGCTACCAGCATCTTAACGCCCGCTTCCGCCGCATTTTCGCCGGCTTTTTTGTGGGCTTCTTCCGCATAGTCGCCCAGTTCGAGCATGTCCCCGATAACGGCGACGCGGCGGCCCGGATATTTTGCCGGCAAAGTCAACGCGGCATCCAGGCTTACAGGATTGGAGTTATAGCAATCAACCAATACGGTCACGTTCTTGTTGAGCTTTCGGATTTCGCCTCGCATCCCCATCGGCCGCCATTTATCGAATCCGCGCGTTATTTCATCCGGCGTGCTTCCCATCGCCGTGGCAACGGCGGCGGCGGCCAATGCGTTAAGCACATTATGCCTGCCGGGAGCGCCGACGGTTACACGCAATTCGCTTCCGCCGATTACGAGCGTCATCTCGGTACTTTCAGCGCCGGCATTTATCTCGCACGCGGCGACAAACTCGCGGCATCCGGCAATTCGCCGATCGTCAAGCCCGTAGCAAATCAAATCGGCGCGGGTTTCCGACACCATGGCCCTGACGAAGCTATCGTCGCAGTTTGCGACGAAAATTCCGCCGGGCTTGATAGCTCGCGCCAAATCTCCCTTCTCGCGAGCAACGCCTTTGACGGAACGCAATCCTTCGAGATGCACCGGCCCGACGTTAGTGACACACCCCACATCCGGCCCGGCGATTTCGGCCAGCCGGGCGATTTCGCCGGGCGAGTTGGTGCCCATCTCAAGCACCGCCGCGTCAAGCGGTTCGGAGAGCGCCAGCAACGTCAGGGGCAAGCCGACAAGGTTGTTCAAGTTGCCTTCGCTTTTTGCCACGCGCATGGATTCCGAAAGTATCGCCGCAACCATCTCCTTAACGGTGGATTTGCCCGTCGAGCCGGTCACTGCCGCCACTCGCAACCCCGGAATCGACTCGCGCACAAACCGGGCCATGTCTCCCAGGGCTTTAAGAGTATCCTTGACCGCCACAGCGGCGGCCCGGTGATCCTTCGCGAAATCTGCGGCTCTTTCGACCGGCAGCTTTTCGGGCGAAAACACAAATCCCGTCGCCCCGCGCTCGAGAGCCGCTTGGACAAAGTTGTGCCCGTCGAACCGCTCGCCGACAATCGGCACGAACAACCTGCCCCGCTCAATGGTCCTCGAATCGGTACCGACGCCGGCAAAGGCGGCCGGGCCACGCTCGATTATCTCACCACCGGTGGCGGCGATTATATGCTCGACGCTCAACTTCATTCCTCCAATGCCTCCCGGGCTACTTCCCGGTCGTCGAAGTGTATGCGTCGGTCTCCTAGAATCTGGTAATTCTCATGCCCCTTGCCCGCGATAAGCACGGTATCGCCTTTACCCGCTTCTTTTATAGCTTGAAATATCGCATCACGGCGGTTCGGCTCGACCCAGTGCACGTTTTGCTCGAGTGAATTCCGGCCGACTTCGACTCTTTTACTGCCCGTCTCCCCAACCCCATCGAGTATTTCGGAAATGATGGCCGTCGGATTTTCACTGCGCGGGTTATCGCTGGTAATCACTGCGATGTCCGCGTTTTCAGCGGCAATTTTTCCCATTATCGACCTCTTGCCGCGATCCCGATCCCCACCGCATCCGATCACCACGAAAAGCCTTCCCCGGGTGAACTCCCGAACGGCGCTCATAGCCTTCTCCAGCGCGTCGGGAGTATGGGAGTAATCCACCAGTATCGTTATCCCTCGCGAATTCGAGATCGGTTCGAGTCTGCCTGGAACCGCGTATAGCGACTCGACGCCGCGCTTGACGGCTTCGAAGTCCACTTTAAGCGCTTCCGCGACCGCAACGGCCGCGAGAACGTTATAAACATTAAGGCGCCCCAACAGATCGCTCCGAAGTTCGTCCTCCCAGCCCGGTGTAGACACTCGGAGGTTTATTCCCTTCTCGTCCGCACTCCAATCGACGGCTCTTATTGTCGCGCCGGCGTTTTCAATGCCGTAAGAAATGGCGCCGGGGCCGATTTTTTCGAGCAACGTGACGCCCCACGGATCGTCTACATTCACAGCGCTGGGACCTGAATCCGCGAATTCCGGATCGGTAAACAGGCGGGATTTCGCCTCGAAATAACTTCCCATGGAATCGTGGTAATCGAGGTGGTCGCGGCTCAGGTTGGTGTAGCATCTTGCGGCAAACTTCAGACCCCACACCCTTCCCTGATGGAGCGCGTGGCTGGATACTTCGACGATAGCGCCGTCCGCACCCATGCTCAGCATTTCGGCGAGCATACCTTGCAAGTCCACCGATTCGGGCGTGGTAACCGGTGCGGGCCGGACAACATCACCCAGACGATAATTGATCGTGCCGACAACCGCGGGATTCCGGCCCCCCTCCCGAAGAATGGACTCTATTAAAAACGCCGTGGTGGTTTTACCGTTAGTACCGGTTATTCCGATAACTTCCATACTCCGGGAGGGGTGACCGAAAAACCTTCCCGCAGCTTTTGCCAAGGTTTTGCGGGAATTCTCCACCACGGCAACAGCCACGTTTGGAGATAAGGAAAAGGAAGCTTTTTGTACGATAAGCGCATTAGCGCCCGCCTCAATTGCCTGCGGTATAAACTCATGTCCGTCGACGTGAGCGCCTGGAATCGCAGCGAACAGCCACCCCGGCTTAACTTCCTGGTGGCGATACGCCAAACCTGCCACATCGATGTCCGGCGGCCCCATCCGCCGGATGGCTTCGCTCTCAGGTACCAATTGGGCGAACTGCACTTATATATTCTCCTCTTACGTAACTAATTCGGCGCGGTGGCCAACTCGACTCTCCACTTCGTAACTCCATCGAGCGGCTCACCGGGCAAGGGATTCTGCCTGATCGTGCGGCCGCTGCCGACTATCTCGACAGAGGCTCCGAATTCCTGGGCCATCTGAAGCACTTTCCTCAGCGACAGGCCCGCCAAATCGGGCATGCAGTTTTCACAATTCGCTACAAAAGTTGAAGTGGTATCTGTAATAATTTTGGGACCTTCGGCCCGCTCCTCCGACTGATAACCAAAAGAGGCCGAAGTGAGCGCGGGAGGCGCGTTTACCGGTTCGTCCGGCAGCACCCCCAGTATAGGCAATGTCCTCCCGACTATTTCTCCGAACACCGGCGCAGCCACGACCCCTCCCCACGGCTTGTCTTGTGGGTCATTCACAATCACCAGCACCGATATTTTCGGCTTCTCCGCCGGTGCCCAGCCCACGAAGCTCGCCACATATTTATCGCTGTAATATCCCCCCGTTTCGTGGTCAACCTTTTGCGCGGTACCCGTTTTTCCCGCAACGGTGTATCCTACCGGCGCTGCGCGCCTGCCGGTGCCGCCACCGTGCACGACGTTTACAAATACGTGAGTAATATCTCGTACGGTCTCAGATTGCAGAACCGTTCGGACAACCTTGGGCCTGAAAGATCTGACCGGGTTTCCATCGGAGTCCTCGATGCGATCCACAATGCGCGGCTTGATAAGCTTTCCGCCCGAAGCCACCGCGTTGAATGCAGTGAGCATTTGAATACCGGTAACGCCTATCCCCTGTCCGAAAGCTACGTTGGCCAACCCCACCCGCGAAAGGCTCCTGAAGGGCCGCGCCAATCCCTTGCTCTCCCCCGGTAATTCTATTCCGGTGCAAGAGCCGAAGCCGAACTTCTTCACGTAGCGGCCCATTATGTCCCTGCCAAGCTTGAGGCCCAATTTGGCGGCCCCGATATTGCTCGAATGGACGACGATCTCCTCTATGGTGAACCAGCCGTGCGGATGCGTATCGTTGATTATTCGGCCATCCAATTCAAAAGCGCCGTCTTCGCAATAAATTTCTTCATAAATTCCACTCTCGCCGCTGTCTACAAGCGCCGCGAGTGTGAATACCTTGAAAGTGCTTCCAGGCTCGAATATGTCGGTGATGAATCTGTTCCGGAAAGTCTCCTGTTCGTACTCCCTGAACCTGTTCGGATTAAACGTGGGTTGCACGGCCATTGCGAGTATTCTCCCGGTCTGCACTTCCATAATTGCAGCCATGCCGCTTTGGGCTTTGTTTGCCGTGATCGCGCTTTCGAGTGCTTCCTCGACAATGGCCTGGATGCGAGCGTCGATGGTCAAAACGATTCGATCTCCGCCACGCGGCTCGGGCAACGAGTCCGGGTCGGAATAGTACTTCTTGCCGAGAGCGTCGCGTTGCACCAAAAACCTCTCCTCATTGCCGGCAAGTTGGGAGTCGAATTTGCGCTCGAGCCCTTCGAGCCCTTTCCCATAGGCGCCGACGAACCCGATCAATTGCGCTGCGAGAGAGCCTTGGGGGTAATACCGGGCATATTCGCCGACGATCACCACGCCGTCCATAGCATTACGCTTTATAGCCAATGCCTGTTCAGGGCTTATCGCGCGCTTTATCCAAACGAAACGACCGTTCGACAAAAGCTTTTCGAGTAACCGCTCCTCCTTTTCTTCCAGAATTTGAGCGAGTATGCTTGCCGCGGCGGTGGGGTGGGGTACCAGCCGGGGGTGCGCGTAAGCACTGTGTACGGATACGCTTTCCGCAAGTACCGCACCGTTGAAATCGAGTATGGGGCCGCGTTTGGGCGTGAGTCTCTCGACGCGCTGATGCTGTTTCTTGGTCTCCGGCCCCCGAACCACCATCAAATCCACGGCCCGGGCGACAACCACGCCATACATCATGCCTAAAATAATGCCGGTCAAAATAATTCTGAATCGAAAACTGTATCTTTTAGCTGAAACCACCATATCAAGGCTCCCTGACTACTCGAATGACGGAAGGCTCGGGATACACCATTCCCAATTTCGTCGATGCGTAAGTTTCTATCCTTTTAAGACTGAGCAGGGAAATTTGTTCCATCTTAAGCCTCTGCCTCTCTTCGGTCAGCCTGACCTGTTCTTTTTTCAGCTCGCTCAATCTCATTCCCACTCTCACCACCTGCGCATGGCTCCAGACGTAAAAAACGGCGACTCCTACCAGTAAAAAAACCATCAGAGCCGCCCTGAACAAACCACTATCCTTCCGGCGTACAGCCTGGTATCTAAGGCTACCCGTAGTATTTGATCCGATTGTCATTTTCCTTCATCTCAACCTTTGAGCGGCTCGAAGTTTCGCGCTTCTTGATCGAGGATTGGCTTCCACTTCGGCGGTGGTGGGTTTCTTTCCCCGGGCAAGGAGGCGCATAAGCGGTAACCCCCCGCAGCGGCATACGGGAAGCTCGGGAGGACATCGGCACGAAGCGGCCTGCTCGGCAAGCCATCGCTTCACCAATCTGTCCTCGATGGAATGAAACGTTATTACCGCTATGCGCCCCCCCACCTCGAGAAGCTCCCGCGCACTCTCGATGAATTCCTCCAACGCCTCCAGTTCCCGATTGACGACAATCCGTAGAGCCTGGAAAGTGCGAGTGGCGGGATGAGTGATTTCGGATTTGCGGCGCGGACCGCATGCAGCGGATATTTCCCGCGCAAGGTCCACCGTGTCCTGTATACGGCCTGATTTGAAGCTTTTCAGGATTCGCCTTGCAATCCTCCGCGCCGCGCGCTCCTGGCCGTATAAACGTATCGCCCGGGTAAGCTCGTACTCGCTTATAACCGATAATATTTCCCCAAGCGTTTTCCCTGTTGAAGTATCCATTCTCATGTCCAGCGGCCCCGGGAGTTTTAGCGAAAAGCCTCGAGCTGGATCGAAAAGCTGCCGGCTCGACATCCCCAGGTCCAACAATATCGATTTTGCAGCCGGTATACCGTACTTTTCCATCACCGCCGGCGTGCCGGAGAAATTCGCATGTTCGAGCACCACCCGATCCCCAAAACGTTCGAGACGACGACGCGCCTGATCCAGCGACTGAGCGTCCCGATCTATCCCTAGAAACTTCGCGCGAGGCGATGCTTCGAGAAGTGAAACCGCATGGCCGCCCAACCCAACCGTCGCGTCCACTATCCAGCCGGAGCCGGCGAAAGCCAACAACTGCGAAACTTCGTCCGCCATTGCCGGAATGTGGACTGCATCTTCCATGCGATAAATTCTCCTCCGCAAAAAAAACGGTCACGAGCCATCCCCCTCGTCGCCAAAATCGGCAACGGCATCATCGACCATTTTGAATCGGCAAAAAACTTCACCGGTACCAAGACCGTCAAATACTCTGCACAGTTCATCCCCCATACCCACGAGTTTGAGATCGCCGCCATGGCGTCTCAGCTTGCGCATTTCTTCGACAAGTACTCCGACATGCATAAGGCTCGCACCCTTTACTTTGTGCAAATCCAGCACCACGCGAGTCTCACCCGCCGCCATCAACGAGTTGAGGGCGTTTTTCACGGCGGCCATCCTCGAATGACCGAGTTCGCCCTTGAGCTCGATGACCGTCACGTCGCCGATTTTCCATTTCTTGATAGACATCCGCTACAGTCCCAATCCCGCCAGATGCTGGCTGTTGTCGCCGAAGTTGCTTCGATCCTTCTTGAATTCTTCCTCCCATTTGTTCCCGGCCCATATTTCAATAGTGTTCATCATTCCCACAAACACGATTTCCTTACTTAACCCCGCATGTTCTCTAAGGTTGGATGGGAGTAGAATTCTGCCCTGTTTGTCTATGGGGCATTCCTGGGCGCCGGAGACGAAAAAGCGAATATATTGAATTACAGACTTGTCGGCCTGGGGCAGTTCCTTGAGTTTTTCTACGAATCGACGCCATGCGCTGGGTGGATACGCCACAAGGCATTCTTCGCGATTGGTGACAATCAGACGATCTTCGCCGGTCACCTTGAGCTCTTCGCGGAATTTCGCCGGAAGGCTGGTGCGCCCCTGGCCGTTTATCGTATGTTCGTATCTGCCCAGAAACATGGCTCTAAAACCTGCTTTTGGCCTTACTAACCGCCGTTATCTGGCGGGGAAAGCGGAATATTCCGCTCCCTGACATTTACCCATTTTGCGCCGTTACATACCATTGTTTACCATGATATGCCTTAAATATACCAAAATCCGCCGTGATGTCAATAGCCAAATGCCTTAATCACGCATTTTTTTTTGCTTTAATACCATGTCTTTGGACAAATCAGTCTAAATATTGGGGATAATTGGATGATTAGATTATT
>CAZDAF010000026.1:0-20466 GCA_964503115.1 uncultured bacterium | reverse complement strand
CGATTAAAATGACGAATTTAACTCTAACACAATTGTTGCATGTTTTCCATTGCGGAAATATTGTTATCCTGGGGAAAAGAGAGGGGGGGTTGAAAAATTATCAGTTACGTTATAAATAACAGCGTACTTGATATTGAAAATGGCGGGTAATATTAAATTTACCGAGTTTAATTGCCACGTTTATTTCAATTAAGACCGGTACTCGTGTAACGGCAAAAAATTTGGAGGAAAAAGAATGCAGAACAAAATCGTATTGCAAGAGAGTGAAATTCCGAAACAATGGTACAACATAGCGGCAGACCTCCCGAAACCTTTACCCCCGGTGCTGCATCCGGCAACGCTCGATCCCGTCGGGCCGGATGACCTTGCACCGTTGTTTCCCATGGCTTTGATTGAGCAGGAGATGAGTCCTGAGAGGTGGATAGATATTCCGGAGGAAGTTCTCGATGTGTACAGGCTATGGCGGCCCAGTCCGCTACATCGCGCTTATGCACTCGAAAAGGCCATCGACACGCGCTCGAAAATCTATTATAAGTACGAAGGAGTAAGCCCGCCCGGCAGCCACAAGCCCAATACGGCGGTCGCTCAGGCTTACTACAACAAGAAAGAAGGCGTCAAGAGATTGTCCACGGAAACGGGCGCAGGACAATGGGGCAGCGCGCTTTCTATGTCATGCCAACTCATGGGGCTTGAGTGCACCGTATACATGGTTAAGATCAGTTACGAGCAAAAGCCGTATCGCAAGAGCATGATTCAGGCATGGGGCGCGGAGATTTTCCCCAGTCCTACCGATAGGACAAACGCGGGCAGGGCCATATTAAAAGACGATCCCGATAGCCTGGGCAGCCTCGGTATTGCAATAAGCGAAGCGGTCGAAGATGCCGCTACTCATGACGATACCAAGTACGCTTTGGGCAGTGTTCTGAACCACGTGCTTCTTCACCAGTCGGTGGTAGGATTGGAATCCAAAAAGCAGTTCGAGGTAGTCGGCGATTACCCCGATGTGGTGATAGGCTGCGTCGGCGGCGGGTCCAATTTCGGCGGGTTTATGAGCCCCTTCATGATGGACAAGATAGGTGGAAAAGACGTGCGCATTGTCGCAATCGAGCCGTTCAGTTGCCCGACTCTGACCAAGGGACTTTACGCCTTTGATTTCGGCGATACCGCCAAGATGGCTCCAATCGTGAAGATGTACACGCTCGGACACGACTTCGTACCGCCCGGGATACACGCCGGCGGGCTCCGTTACCACGGCGACGCGCCCATCATCAGCCTCCTGGTTAACGAGGGCCTCATGGAAGCGGTGGCGGTTCACCAGCTCACCTGTTTCGAGGCCGGCGTCATATTCGCCCGCAGCGAGGGTATCATACCCGCTCCAGAGACCAGCCACGCTATTCGCGTTGCGATAGACGAAGCCAAAAAGTTCGATGAGGCTGGAAAAGAAGGAGTAGTGGCTTTCAATTGCTCCGGCCACGGACACTTCGACATGGCCGCATACGATGCGTATTTCGCCGGCGAGTTGCATGATTACGAATACCCGGAAGATAAGGTAAAGGAAAGTCTCGCAAAACTTCCGAAAGTGGACATGTAGCTTGTTTCCCGTCGTTTCGAGATGACGGGCATAGGGCTTGATAAAGAATAAAGAGGCATGCGACACCGAGTTTTTGCTCGGATGAACATGCCTCTTTCTTATGTTTCATTTTAATCCGCCGAATAGCGCGAAATCGAGAAATTTCCAATAGCAGTCAACATCGCGGAAACCGATTTGATCCAGCCATTGTAACTGTAGATCCAGCGGAGCCGGCCTGTGTTTTTCCGAGCATGGTAATGCGGAAAATAATTCGTGAAAAGCTTCTGAGGGCAATTTTCTCGTCAGGCGAGTTTCCAGTTGTTGCCGAACGTGTTCTTCGCGGATAGCTTCGTACCGGGCCCGGGCTTGTTGTGAAGGAACCGCTACCCGATCCATAAGGAAGAATGCGCCCTCCGGTTCGAGCACCTCGTATATGCGGCGATAAACCCGCTTTTTCCTGTCGTCTTCGATGTGGTGCATGGTATAAGCCGAAACGGTAAGGTGGAAGGTTTTGTGAAGTTCGGAAGTCCATTCCGGTTGGGCAATATCGGCGAGGATGTACTGCACCCTGCCGCCGTATGATCGCAGTCGCCTGGCGCCCCGTCGCACTGTTTCCTCGTTACGGTCGATGCATACAACCTGCGATTTGGGATAATTCTCAAGGATAAGCTCCGCCAGACGTCCTTCTCCCGCTCCGATGTCCAAAACTCTTATTTCTTTTTTTGAATCCCGCTGAGCCAGTCTGAGAAAGAGTTCCGCTTGCAATCGCCTGAATGGCACGAATAGTTCTTCGTGCTGCGATTCGGGTTCGAGTGAATCCTTTTCTTTTGGTTTCTCCTTTTTCTTTCTTGCCATAGAGTGTATAATCAAACATATAAGACTCTCTTTGCAAGTGGCTTCAATATTGGGACGCAAGCGGCGTTGATGCTGAAGAAAGAGATAGTTAAATTTGATCAAATGAGTATGATAACTTAAAGCATAGGAGGAGGTAAATATGTTCAAAACGAGGGTTACCGAGATTTTGGGTATCAAATACCCTATTCTTGGCGGTACGATGATGTGGCTGAGCGTGCCCAAGTTCGTTGCGGCGTTAAGCAACGCAGGAGCCATCGGTATACTCGCAAGCGCCACATTTCAAACAAAAGAAGACTTTCGGGAGGCGGTGCGTGAAACGAAATCGCTTACCGATAAGCCGTTTGCGGTGAACCTGAACATGTTCCCCGGCTTGCGGCCCATACCCAATGACGAATATATCGAGGTGTTGCTTGATGAAGGTGTGCGGGTCGTTGAAACTTCGGGCCACAAGGCTCCCGAAGATATGATCGGGGTTTTGAAAGAAGGCGGTTGTGTTTGCATGCATAAATGCGTCGGGGTTCGTTACGCAAAAAAAGCCGAAAGCCTCGGGGTGGACATAGTTACCGTGGTGGGCTGGGAAAACGGAGGCGCTACGGGCGTTCTCGATGTGGCGACGTTGCCGCTGGTGCCCAGGGTGGTGGATAATGTGAAGATACCGGTGATCGCGGGCGGCGGAGTGGGCGACGGTCGCGGACTGATTGCCGTGCTGATGCTGGGCGCGGAAGGTGTTATTATGGGTACCCGTTTTCTCGCCACCGAGGAGTGCCCGCTGCACCCTAAAGTTAAAGAAGCGCTAGTTAATGCAAACGAGACGGATACCACGCTGATACTCCGCAGTATCGGAAATACGCACCGCGTCTGGAAAAACCGGATGGCCGAGCGCATAGCAGCCGAGGAAGAAAAAAACGTGGGACTCGAAGGACTGATACCGTTCATAAAAGGTGAAAACAATAAAAAAATGTTCGAGTTCGGCGATCTGGATATGGGTACGCTGGCTTGCGGTCAGGCGGTAGGGATGACGGAAAAGGTTCAGACGGTGGCGGAGGTGATCGAGGGGATAGTTCAACAGGCGGTCGAGGCCAAAAAGCGCCTCGAAGGGTTACTTCAATGAGAATACAATATATTTGTTGGAGGTGATTACGTATGGGCAAAGGAGATAGGCGTACTCGCAGAGGTAAAGTCTGGAGAGGTACTCACGGCAAATCGAGACTCCGAAAGATGAAAAAGCAAGCTGAAACATCGGAATCGGAGGAGGAAAAGAAATAATACTCAATAAATTAATTAATAGCACTATAATAATTTAGGCAAGGAAAGCAATACTCATTTAAAGGTATGCCTACATCCCGAGGACGGGATGAAGAGATGGAACCCGCAAAAATCCCGTAGCGCCCACCATTTTCAATGGTATGCGAAAAGCGGCGCTACGGGATTCTGGAATTAAGGTTCTATTTATTTTATTTCAATTTAACTTTTATTGTGTTTGCGGTAAAGTCGGTAACCGTGGCGCCGGTTTTGGCCTCGATCATTTCGGCCAGGTCTCCCGCACGGCCTTTATACATGACCTCCAGTTCCGCGCGTCCGCCGCCGTACTTTCTCCTGGAAACGTTTGACACTCCTCTGATGCCGCCCACGGTTCGGATGAAATTCTTCAGCTTGGTGATACTGGTCACGTTGGTGAGCACCACTTTATACTCGTTTCCGCCTGTGGTTTCCTTTTCGCAGCGTTGAGTGACGGATTTTATGAGTTTCGGAGCAATTTCTCCGGCGGCTTTCCGAAGCGCTCTTACACCCGATTCGTGTTCCTCAATGTGTGCGGACCTGCCCCTTGCGGAGGCGGACCCGAAAATACGGCCGTTATCTACCTTGACGATACGGATGGTGATGTTCGCGTAGCAATTGAAGAAACCGTATTGGTCTTTCGACTTGCATGTAACAAGCGCTTTCCCGATCACGACATACTCGGCGTCGTAGGCTTTACCGGCACGAACGGCGTCATTCGGATCGGGGTCGCCGCCTATTGCTTTGACAGCACGAATGTTACCCGAGGCGACGCTGGGATCGATTAACGGGAAACCCTTATTGCTGAAAGCTTCCATAAGGCCTTGCTCGACGATGCCCAGGTCAGAGCCCTGCCACCAACCGTGAATCTTTTGGCCGACGTTCTGTTCGCCGATCATCAGCATTGTGCGCGGATTCTCGAGACGCCGCAGGCATATACCGATGGCCAGGAGGTTGTCCTCGAGGTTGCCTTGCGACACGCAGGCCCTGATACTTATATAGTAATTATGCTGATCCTGGCGCTCGTTTGTTATCTGTTCGCCGCAAATGAAACCCGCGCTTTGTGAATAAATGCGATCACTGACCAACTGGAAGTTTTCGACGAGCGTTTCGGAGTCTACCATAACGCCCACCACCATCTCGACGGCCTTTCGGCGAGCATCTTCGAGCGCCCTATCTCGCGCAGCGCCGACGTCGTTGTTTATGATCGCGGCAATTCCCTGGGCGTTGACGTATTTTTGGCCCTCTTGACCGCTTAAAGTTCCGGCAATCATAACGACCGCCATAACCAGAGCCACACATACCAACCGCTTCATGCCATACTCCTCCTTTTGACGGGAAACGACACCGTGCTTTGACAACACGGCGCCGCCACCCATAATTTATTAACTAAACCGAACCGATAACCGTGCTTATTCCAGCCTCACCCACATACCCCTCGTAACGGGGCCGGAAACTATCTCGCAATAACTCATTTTCGACATTACCTGTGTGACCTTGACCTGGCCCAATTTAGTGGCGGGTTCACTAAGAACCTCGCCCGTGTCAGGGTCTTCTATCTTTTCGCCCGGCTTGTACACGTTGAGTACCATGCCGACTTGCAATCCTGAATCGCTTCCGCCCCGGATGAGCACGCGTTTGCCGGTTACCTTCAACACGCTGGCCTGCCAGGGCATCTCATTACTTTTGGTGAGAATGATATAGACGGCTTTGTGAATGGCGCGCAGTGCGGCATCACCCAGAGGGGTCTCCTTGTCGAACTTGCCGCCGACCATCACGCCCTCGACGCTTACGCCGGCTTTAACTTTACGTTTTACCACATATCCCTCAGCCTTTTCGCTGTGTGCGAGGATTCTGGTTTCGGGATCGAACATTTTTACCATTATAACGACCTTGGCTTCTTGCTTGGACATGCCGACGTTGCCACCAATGCCTCCGGTCAGGCGCCCCGGAACCTTAACCGTACCGCCCTTACCGCCGGTATAGCTTACTTCGTAAAGTACGCCCTGAACCAGCATTTGAGCGCCGAGCTGCTTGCCGGCTTGGGGGCTGCGTCCTTCGGTCGCCATGCCGGATTGACCATGCCCGATCTCCGCCGCCGCGTCGGACATATCCTCGTTGGTCACGAGCACTACGAAGCAACCGGTTTGTTGAAGCTCGTACTGGAGCGCTTCCGCAAGACCGCCCTTGATGGTGGAACTGATATTATTGTTGACTCCGTCCTTGAAGCGGTAAATCGCAATGCGCTTCTTGGGGCCTTTACAGGGTGGGTAAGGCAACTGAACTTCTTCGGCTTTTTCCTTCTTTTTCTTTTTTTTAGCTTCTACCGTGGTGGGTGTCATTGTACTCAGACCTATTGCTATCGCCACCAATAAGCCAATTCCGATTGTTAATTTTTTCCTCATTCCCTCCTCCTTTCTATTTTCGATGACGGTAATGAGCTATTCCAGCTATTACGTCGTACAGTATACATAAATGCATGCCAAAATGTCAAGGGAACCGGAAAGACGATAAAGACAAAGCGCGGAGAGGTCGCCCTCCGCGCTTCCATCTTGCCGCTAAATCCGGCAAAAAGTATTTTTACTTTGCCTCCGAATGTTGAGGGAGATTATCGAAAGTACCATGTGGGTAGCGGTGTTTAAGATGCCGTTTACAAACGCACACCATATCTTCCGGAGAAAGGCTCATTACCACGATTTCATCGGGATCCACCGAACGACCGCAGATAAAACACTTGATTTTCTTCATTGATTCACCATCTAGTAACATGACTCCACCTCCATCTAAAAAGTTTCCGATGAGATGAACCGTACAGTATTCGCAGTTTTCTGTTTGCATTTTTCATTTGCCTCTGGTTATTTTATTATGCATTTTCGGTGCCAAAAAGGCGGTTTCGTGGATTTCCTTTCATTTACAGATACTTAAGTGTTAATGCTGCAAATTCACAAGTCTTGTTATGTAAAAATTCCTTTACACATTTCGGTAAAAAACGCACAATTCATGGAAAAAATGTGCTGGAATTAAAAATTTCTTACAGGTGATTGTTTTCTATTTTTTCCGATTTTACACTTGTGCGGAAGAAGCGATTTTCGTATAAGTAGCCGCATTCATTGCAAGAACAACGCATTTCGGAGGGGAAATCGCCTGATCGAGCTTTCGATCTGAATTCCCGATATTGCGTCGAGTGCCAAATTTCCGCCAAATTTTGACGAAAAATGTCTCCCATAACCATCTCACAGTTGCAGCATGGTCTGATTGTCCCATCCGGCCAAAACACAATAAAAGAGTACCCGGCGTAACAGGGATTCGGAATATCCGAAGGCTTTAATTTCAGAATCCCGCCATCGGCTTCATTGCCTCCGTAACCAAGCCACAGTCCCTTTTCCTCCGCTTGTGGAGCGAATTTTCGTATGTCATCAAGGAACTTTTCGAACTGATCTTTCGTGACGGCGAAAGATGTATTTCTCGATGTGCCTTCGAACTCGAACGGTACTATCGGTATGAAAGTGAGGCTGTCGGCATTTGCGATTGTCGCTATCTCGAATAATTCGGCCACCTGGCCGTAATTGTATCGCGTCAGCACGCAGGTAAGCGCAATCTCCGGGACGGAATGTCGTCTTTTTCCCCGTATTTCCCGCTTGCGGTTCCCCACCCGTTTTAAGCCTTCGATAAGTTTCCGAAAATCCTGCGCCCGGTTGGAAGGCGACAGGCGAAGATATGTTCTCTCGTCCGCTGCGTTTATGGATATGCTGATGCGGTCTACGCCGCCGGCCGCCAGTTCATCGAAACGATCTACAAGCAAAACGCCGTTTGTGACTATCGCAACGGTTGAGTGCGGGAACGCCGTTTTGAAAGCCGCCGTCATATCGGCGATACGCGGGTGCAATAACGGTTCTCCGCCCGTGAAATGTACTCGTTCCACTTCACCCAGTTCCATCAAACCGTTCACGATACGCTCGAAGATGTTCCATTCCATTTTTTTCCCCGAGTCGATGAATCGCGGTGCGTGGACGCGCTTGATCTCCTCAGGGACGGTGTACAACGGGCAGAATACGCAAGCCTGGTTGCAGGCGGTTAGCGGCAATATCTGCACGTCGAATGGGCCTCGAACGGGTTCTCCCGTCCGAGTTCCCTCGCGAATTCCTTCTATCGCCTTTGCGCTGAACATAAAATATCGTCCTCACGGGTGACGTGGCGGGGTACGGGTAAGCACCCGCTCCACCAGTTCGAACAGGCGTTTTTTAACATAATGAATCAATGAGCCTTTATTCGCCGTAACGCGCGGCTCTCCCCAACCGGCCCACGCGTTTTGAATGTTTTCGGTACGGGTGATCATGTCCACTTTTATCCGTTGCCCTTCCCATTGCCCAAGGTCCACCTCTCCCGGCCGCCAGCGCCTGTCTTCGGGGCGTCCCGCCGGGTCGAGCACTGTTTCCCAGGCCGTCAGGCCGCCAACCATCACGCGGAAGGTCACCGGAGCGGTTTTTTCGTGCACTTCAGCATCGATCCCCGCCAGAAACTTCAACTTGGCTCCCGGACCGACCGAAACTTTCCAACTCCACTTCGCCGGCGGGTGCGCAAATACGGTGTTGCATCTTCGGCCCCCCAAGCTGAAAACCGTCTTGCGTAAATCCCCCGAACGCTTCGTACACAAGTATCCTGCGTACAAATCGCGTACCACGTCGCTTTCTATGGATATTCCGGCAATATATCCGCCGAGCACTTCGAGTAATCTTCGCAAAGGACTTATAGCAACCCAATAAATCTTCTCGAAAATCGGCAGGTCGCTTCTTTTGAGAATACGCGCATCCTGCGCCGTCACTCTCATCCATGAGCCGAAAGCTTCCCGGACATTGGCGTAAAGCACTATCCCGAACCTGCGGTATGCCTCGCGTTGATCGACGAAAGCTCTTTTGAAATCATGCCGTACGGACGGCGCATGCCCGTGTTGCACTACGCTCGAGGAAGCATACGCTGTCTTGAAACCGGCGCGTAAAGCTTTCAGACTCCAATCCACGTCTTCAGCCCAATAGTTTTCCGCCACCGGTATACGTTCCCAGACCGACCGGCGCCGCGCGCTGGATACGTCGTCAAACTCGACCAGCCTGAGTTTTTCCATGGGGTCCATATTTTCCCATACGTCTTCACCCGGCCATGAGCGCACTTCCGGCTCGGGCCGGGCGGCGCTTGCGGGCCAAAGCGGGTCGAATCTTATGCTCGAAAGAGGATGCGCATCGGCAGGAGGAACCTGGCGGCTGTATGACCCGGCGATGTCCGGGTCTCGTTCGAGCGGCGCTATAAGCTCATCGAGCCACCCGTCGGCCGGAACGGCATCGGCGACGATCGCGACGAGATATTCGCCGGTGGCCGCCTCGAAGCCCATGTTCCTTGTCCGGCCATGGTCGAAATCCTGCGCGCGTATTTTGATGATCTTGACGGGCCAACGGGCGGCAACCTCTGCAGTGCCGTCCGTGCTGCCGGAATCTATTAAAATCACCTCGAAATCGCGTTCGGTCTTTTGGCCGAAAACGGCTGTAAGGCATCGGACTATATTAGAAGCCTCGTTCCTGGCGGGAATAATTATGCTAACGTCCGGCCGCACAGCCTTCAGGTTTCCTCTTGGACAAGATCGGCGTTGAAAAACATCGCCCGGCCTTCCTGGAGGCATAGCTTGCAAAAATCGGGCGCGACGCCCTTTGCGATAGCACGTCGAAGCTCGCGGTACTCCTTGCTGTTCCAGGCATCCAACGGCTGCATCGTTTGCAGGTCGCCCAAGGTGTGGGAAGTCCCGCAGCACGGGAAAATCATGCCGTCGGCCCGGACGCCGAAGTTTATCCACGGCTGCACGCACTTCAAATTTAGATCGGGCTGAGGCTCATCGCCCCCCATCACCAGGTAGTGGCTTGTGAATATCATTCCGAGCTCCCGGGCCCGGCCAAGAGTTTCGCGAATGACCGGCAGAGCTTCATCCACCCCGACGCCGTTGGCCGCGACGAATTCCGCATACCTGGAATCTTCGGAAAAAACCGGCGAAAGAGGCTCGACTACCACGTGCCTTATCCCCCAATCCGCCGCAGCTTCCACCACCGGTATCATTTCGTCGAAGTTAGAGCGCATCAGTGTCATCTGAAGGTTAAGGAAAGGTCTTTGGGAACCGGCTTTTTGCTTGATATTTACCAACCGCTTGATATTTCCCTTGACCGTTTCGAGATCTGCGCCGAGGCGTATACTCGAGTATACGGTCGGGTCGGCGGCATCCACCGAAAAGCTGATGGTGTCCGTTTGAAGATCGACCATCATCTTCGCGGCGTTTTCGTCCATGAGGGTGGCGTTGGTGTTGAATATAACCTGCGCGCCGGCTTTTTTGACGAAGCGGATCATGTCGATGAATCGCGGGTGTAAAAACGGTTCTCCACCGGCGCTCATCACGCATCTGACCGCAGTATCGAGCATCGGCCTTAATTTTTCGAGCAATTCCCACGGAAAGAGCTTCCGCCGCCCGATAAAGCTTTTGATGCCCATGCTGATCGGGCACATCGGGCATGCCAGGTTGCACGTGTTGGTCACCTCGACGTAAACCACTCTCGGCAGAGAATCAAGAAGCTCGGCTCCACGGCGGTACTCGTCGATTGAAAGCCGGGCGTTTTCTTCCCCGGTCATTCCTTTTTCACCTCGTCCGATAGGAATTCCCATTTCCCCGGCAAAAGCAAATTCCCCTTATCCCGATGATTAGCGGCGAACACCTTGAACTGCGCTGCGCCCAAAACTTCGTCAATCGGTACCGGAACCGCTTCGTCGCCACGGAAAATGCTCACGCCGAGCGAGTAATCGCCTCCCAGAAGAGAAAGCGACTCACAACGGAAAACAGCCCTGCCCGTACTTCCCTGAAGCAGGGGCGGATGGTCGACGCTCAACTCGCTCAACTCGTGGTTGGTGCTTACCAGCAACACCCCGTCGCTTCGGAAGATATTGAATCCGAACAATGCGCGTTCGACAGGCTTGTGCGTCACGTATTCCATCTCGATTGTAAAAGGTCTGGCCGTTTCAATTACCCGGGCTGGTTTTTCGTCCGGGCCGATAATTTCAACGCGAGTTATCTCGATCTCGCCGCTTCCGCGACGCACTCCATCGCCGCGCAACGAGCGAATATCGCCACCTGTAGCCTGCAATCTGCCGGCGGCCTCTTCGTAAACCTGTTTCAGGTAAGTGTCCGCGACTTCGTCCGGCCGGCCTTCGGCGGTCACGCGACCGTTGCGAAGCAATACCACCCGATCACACAGGCGCCGCACCAGCGCCAGATCGTGGCTCACCATAACGATCGTTCGGCCTCGACGTTTGAAATCGTTAAGCCGCTCGACGCACTTCCCCATGAAATACTCGTCCCCCACGCTGAGCACCTCGTCCACCACCATTATCTCCGGATCGATAGCGACAGCCACGCTGAAACCCAGACGCATGAACATACCTGATGAGTAAGTGCGTACCGGGTCGTCCACGGCCTCGCCCAACTCGCTGAAAGCGACTACCTCGTCCACCAGTCGGCGGGTTTCGCTCGGTGGAACGCCCATAATGGCGCAGTTTAGCTGTACGTTCCGGCGGCCGGTGAAGTCCGGGTGAAAACCGCTGCCAAGCTCGAGAAACGCAGCGACACGGCCCGGGACGTTTATATTGCCGGACGTAGGTTGAACCAGGTCGGTTATTACCTTCAACAACGTTGTTTTGCCGGAGCCGTTCGGGCCGATAATACCGAAGCTTTCGCCCTGATCGACCGATATGGACACCTGGTCGAGAGCCCGGATAATTCGCGCGCGGCTGATCGCGCCGAGGCTGAGTTTCTCGACCAGCCAATTTCGCGGCTTTCGGTAAGTGCGATAGTCCTTGACGATTTCAGTTGCTTCTATGGCAATCATTGTCGAAATGCAAGGCCGACTTGCCGGCCATACGGTCCGTCCGAATCGACCGTATCAGGGATAAATTTTATTAAGGAAAGTACCAACTATTCCGGTGCTATATCCGTTTCTTCGGCATTCTCGCGGGACGATACCATTTCCTTGAGTTCTTCGGCGAGCCGGTCGAGTTCTTCAGTCGCGGCTTCAATTTTTTTCGCGCCCTCGTTTGCCTGTGCGGCAGTATTATTGAGCTCGTCCATTGTCTGAGCCACTTGCTCGATAGCCGTTGTTTGCTGCCTGATGCTCATGGCTATTTCCTGCGAATTCTGGCTGGTTTTCTCTGCAATATTTTCCATCAATGTGAAAGCTTTGGCCACCGATTCCACTTTTTGCAGCCCTTCGGAGACGGCTTTTGTACCTTCCTCGGTGAAGATGACGCTTTCAGCGGTCGCTTTGCGTATTTCATCTACCTGACGTCTGACTTCTTCCGCACTCTTTGCGGTGGATTGAGCCAGGTTGCGTATTTCAGCAGCCACCACTCCGAATCGTTCTCCCGCCTCGCCGGCGCCGACCGCCTCTATGCCGGCGTTGATTGCCAGAAGGTGGGTTTTTTCACTTATTTCTTCGATAGTGTCCGCTATTTTGCCGACGCTCTGGATGTTCTCACCCAGCGTCAGCATTTTCTCGGCGATCACCTTGACCCTTTGGTCGACTTTTTTTATTCCATCGACGGTTTCCCCCGCCGATATGTTTCCTCTTTTGGTAGCGTCGAGTGTATCGGCTGCCATCTCGCTAACCGCGTCGATCCTTTCGGATATTATGGCGGAAGAGCTTTTTACCTCCTGTGACGTCACTCCCGCCTCCTGGGCTGCGCCGGCCTGCTCGGCGGCGGTGGCGGACTGCTCCCCGGCTATCTCCCTCATGGCCGAAGCTGCTCTCAGCACTTGCCCGACGCCCGATCCGATACGCTCGACAAGGGCCATTTGTGTATCGATCAAATCAACGAGCCTATGCTTCATAGACGCCAGGCCGGCCTCGAGTGTTCCCATCTCACCATCGCTGCAAACTTTGATGTGACGCTGGAAATCGCCTTTGGCCACAAGCTCGACATCCGAAACCAGGTTCTCGATAGAGCCGCCAAAGTACCTGCGGATCAGCACGATCAGGCCGGTGGCCATAAATAATGCCAACCCGATCGCAATGCTCACAAATCGGAGAAGTCTCACGTCGCTTTCACTGAAATTTTCTCTCTCATACACTACCGCCGCTTTTAGCTCATCGTGTCCAACAGGGCCGAAAATTATTTCGATCCCCCTTTCCGGGTCGCTCTTAACGCCGCTTTTTTTACTTTTTATTTCAGACCAAGTTTTATCGGAAATTTTAAATTGTGAGCCATACAGTGGTTGTTCTCCTTTGTCGAAAACAATAATGTATCCCTTTGTTCCAGTTTGGATTTTTTTCAGGACTTTCAAATCGTTTGGCGTTAAATTTCCTTTTTGAATTGGTGAAGAGCTGCGAAATTGAGCATCAACCATTCGGATTAAGCCCTCGCCTTCGTTCAAAATGCCTTCCCATCGAAATTTGTCCAATTGAATGAACAAAACGGCGGCTGGAAAGAAAGTAAGCACCATACAAATCGCGATAAAGGCGCTGGAAAGCATTCTTCTCATACTTCCATATGGCTTCCAGTCAGGCGGCGGAATCGAAGGCGCCAATTTGCGGCGAAGGGGAGCAAGGTGCAGCTTGAAAAAGAAATAATTATATGAGCCGGTTATGCCTCCCATAATTACTCCGCCAAATGCGATGAATGTCATCTGACGAATTGAAACATAATGCAGATAATAATGGAAAACTACTCCAACTATTGATGCGCCTACCGTCCACGCAAAAAGCGTGTTTATGTATTGAGCGCGAGGGTAAGACGCAAGACGACGGTCCATTTTAAACCATTCTTCACCGGACGAGAAACGTTTTTCATCGGGGAGAGAAGTAGCCTTGACAGCGGGGCGAAGATCACCGTAGTGGCCAATTACACTCACGGCCGTCATAACTGCCGCAGCCACGATTCCACCTAGGTAAATTTTCAGAAAAAGCTCGAAATCAAGCGCCAGCACCATGTCCAGATAGATAGCCAGAACGGTAATCGCTACAGCGGTGAGCACGGCGGTGCTTATGAATATGTTTCTGTGTATCTTCACGCGCTCCAAGTAGAATGAAGTGCTTCGGGATGATTGTCAAGATTGTTGGCGGTGTAAGTGTAATTTTAGTCGAATCCCGAACTTGGAATACGCCCGGTTTACGGCTAATCTATATTTTCGATCAAAATGGAGACTTACGACATAGCGTTCATAGGTGGAGGCCCCGGTGGATATGTGGGAGCCGTTCGGGCCGCACAACGCGGAGCGCGCGTGGCGGTTATCGAGCGCGAGAGGATGGGGGGAGTGTGTCTCAATCGAGGGTGCATACCCACCAAAACCATCATCGCTTCGGTAAACGCGCTTCGTAAGGCGCGCGAGGCCGAAAAATACGGGATACGCATCGAAGGAGAGGTTTCCACAGATCCCGAAGTCGTCTGGAAGCGCAAGGAAAAGGTAGTCGACACTCTCGTTCGAGGTGTCTTATCTCTGTTAAAAAGCCACGGGATAACTTTGATCCGTGGTTGCGCGAGCTTTGAGGCTTCGGATCGCATCAATGTGGAAACCGAAGGCGGCGCCTCTAATATAGTAGGTGCGAAAAAGGTGGTAATCGCCACCGGATCGAGCCCCGCAGCGTTGCCCGGCATCGAGCCGGACGGTCGAGCGGTGCTTACCAGCGACGACGTTCTTGCAAAGCCGCATGTGCCGAAGAGTTTGATAATTGTCGGAGCGGGCGCTATCGGCATGGAGTTCGCCGGAATATTCGCAGGTCTGGGGAGCGCCGTCGCCATTGTCGAAATGTTGCCGAGACCGCTGCCGAACGAGGATGAGGACGTTTCCGCGTTGATCGCAAGGGAATACAAAAAACAAAAGATAAAAATTATTACCTCGGAAAAGATCGAGATATTGCATAAAACCGAAACGGGAGTGCGGGCCGAGCTGTCCGGCGGAGCAGTTATAGACGCCGAGACGGTGCTCGTAAGCGTCGGGCGCGCATTCAATACCGAAGGGCTCGGCCTCGAAGCCGCCGGCATCGTGGTCGGAAAACGCGGCGAGATACCCGTAAATGATAAAATGGAGACGGGCGCCGCAGGGGTGTACGCCGTTGGAGATGTGGTCGGCGGGCCGATGCTGGCTCACGTTGCGAGCGCTGGAGGCATCGTGGCGGCGGATAACGCCATGGGCGCGGACCGCGTTCTGGACCTTAGGGTATTGCCCGCTTGCACTTACACTCACCCGGAAGTAGCAAGCGTGGGGCTACGCGAATATGAGGCAAGAGAGAACGGAGTCGACATCGAGGTGGGCAAGTTCCCCTTGCGAGCGCTGGGCATGGCGCACGCCGTCGGAGAAATGTCCGGCGAGATCAAAGTGGTGGCAAACGCGTCCGGGAAGGTACTTGGAGTGCATATCGTCGGGGCGGGTGCCAATAGCCTCATTCATGAAGCGGCCCTGGCCGTGAAGTTGGGGCTTACCGTAAATGAGTGGGCATCCATTATCCACGCTCATCCCAGCATGTCCGAAGCGCTGGTCGAAGCTGCCGAGGACGTCACGGGAAGTGCGATCAATCTCCCGAAACGAAAGAAATGAGAGGAAGGCTGAAGCTAGAAGGTAGAAGGCTAAAGGTGATTAAGGAGTGAGTTAAGAGAATGCCCCGAAGGGGCTGCATATAATAGCCCAGGGTCAGATTTAGCGTCACCCTGGGTATGAGAGGTTTAATAATGTATTGTATACCCTGAAAGGGTTATATAAAAGAGCTGTAATTTTTCAGAATGCCGAGTGTAAAAACCAAAAAATCTGCGGAAGACGCCCGCTGGAAGGAGGCTTACCGGCCGGTAGCCGCACTTCTTCGCGAGGTGGACGGGCGACTGCAAAAGCGCGAGTCGGTCGAGGCGCTAACGCAGTTTTTGGCCGCTTTTCCCGGTGGGAAAGTTCTCGAAGAGGTGGAAAGTTATATATTGCAATCGGGCGGAAAGCGTCTTCGGGCGGCGTTGTGCCTGCTATCGACGCGAGCGTGCGGCGCTCCGGCCCAAATGGCGGTGCCGCTGGCGGTGGGAGTCGAGCTTTTCCATGCCGCCACTCTCGTGATAGACGACATGATAGAAGACGCAGACGTACGGCGAGGCCGGCCCGCAGTGCACCGGCTGTGGGGCGATCCGGGAGCCCTGGCGGCGGCTATAGGACTGCAATTGAGGGCTTTGCCGTCTTTTATCGAATCGATGCGCAACGCGCTGGATTCAGGCGAAACGGGCGGCCCGTCGAGAATGATGGCCAGACTGGGCCAGACCGTGGCGCGGATTTTATGGGGTGAAGTGATGCAGCATCGCACCAAGATGGAGTACGACCTCGATGAGGAGACATACAGGCGGATAATTACCGATAAAACCGCCGCGCTGTTCGAGCTGTGCTGCGTGGGAGGGGCTCTGGTCGCAGGGGCCGATGACGCAGTTCAGGCGGCGATGAAAAATTATGGACAAAGACTGGGACTGGCTTTTCAAATAACGGACGACGTGCTGGACATCGAGGGCGAACGCAGCAGGCTGGGCAAAACTCCCGGGAGCGATTTGAGGGAAGGACGCGTTACTCTGCCAATCATATATTTCTACTGCGACGCCAACAAACGGCAGCGCGACAAGATGTCGAAAATGCTGCCGCCTTTGAAAAAACCTCCGCTGCCGCAAGATGAAATAGTGGCCCAGCTCGCAAGCGCTGGATCCATCGCTCGATGCCGAAAGGCCGCCCGAGCTGAAGCGACACGCGCGCGTCGGGCACTCTCGAAAATACCGAACAGCAAAGCCAAAGAATCGTTACGCGCCCTGGCGTCACTCGCCGCCGACCGCAGCCGATGAAAAAACGGTTCGCGGGAGTGCACGTCTGTCCGTGCCCCGTAGGGACAAGAGGCCGCGGGGCGTCATTTGGAAAAAATATATGCCTATCGGATTATTGAAAAATCGGGTAGTTGCCTCCATCTGACCGATTTTCTGAAAGATAATAATCGATGAAGGTCCGGTCATACTGTCGGGGGTCTTGGGCCTTCAACTTCAAAGCGATTGCCCTGAGAGTTTTTTCGGAAACCCTCCGGTTCAGGCGAATTTCAAGAACTCGCTTGACGGGGAATCTGGTGTACGTTTTTATGATTGTGTATTTTACATCGCGGGTGGCCCGGAGAGTATTCTCCGGGTTGCGTCAGCAACGGGAGAACTGCCCTTGACCTTTCCATAAACGGCCACTTCATAATAATAATTCCCAAACATCATGCTACGACCTCTTGTCCCTTCGGGACACGGACAATGCTGGCCTACAGCTCTTCGATCCGTGTCACCCGTGTGGGCCACCCGCCTGTGGTACATATCAATTCACCCGAGATCCAATTCATCGTAAATTACATCTTCATCGTAAAGAACTCGGATAACTTCGCTTTGCTCTTCGATCAATATCTCGACCCATTTTGCAAAATTGTCCAACTTGCCATAGAGTTTTCGCCCTGATATATGCAGGTACGCAACCGGGCACTCCGCTTCAGGGGCGTTCGGGTCGAGTACGAAACACCAAGCGTTTGCGTTATGATCCAGCCCGAACGGCACAAGATTCTCCGGCGCCACCTCACCTCCCCCGCGAAACGGAATTGGGTTCTTGTCCGTATATACCGGATCAAGCCACTCAACCGCCTGGATCGGAATAATTTGCTCGTTTCCGTCCCCGACAGCGCTCACTTCCTGCATCGTATACAGGTATGCGCCATTGCTGAACGACGTCACGAACGTCTTGTACGATTGAGGCAACTTTTGGCCAATCGCTGACTCGGTCTTATCGATGTCTGCATCAGTGGCCTTTTCATACATTTCATGTTGCTCTTTCTCTTCCTCCAGCTTCTGAATAAGCTCCTCGATTTTCATAGTATTCTCCTTACGGTATTTGGTTAACTACCTCCCGGTTAACCCTAACTGTATCGGTGTCGTATGTATAATCGAACCGCGGGTGGCCCCTGACGATGAGGTTCACTGCCACACGACGTCCGTCGGGATCAGCCGATTCGTGCCGGAAGTGTCGTCTCCGATCTGGCCATACCAATTATATCCCAGGCGTCTTGACGCCTTTTATTTTCTCCAGATGCCCAGCTTTCGGCTGCTTGCCCGATTTTGCAGGTGGCCGAAAAGTACGCGGTATTCAACGTTTGGCTCGATTGGTTCGGCACGCACGTAACCGTGCCTGATGAGTTCCGCATTGACGAAAGTCATCCTGTTTACGAAGACAAATCCCCATATACTTCCGTCTGGCGCGTGAGATTCGACTCCGGGCAGAATGTTGACCCACTTGCCCTTGACCATCTTAGTGTGAAAAGCCAAAGCCTTCTTATAAATCGATTCCGTTTTTGCCGGGCCTTTTACACCTATATATCTCACCAGGCGACCATCGGCTAGTTTGATCTTTTCGATGCCAACGACGCTCTGCACTTTTGCCGACATTACCTCGGGGAGCGTTTTTTTGGCTCGTGCAGCGGTTTCGGTCGAGGTTTCACTTTCGACGCGGGGCGACACCAGCGTCACGTGCCGTACTCCCTTTTCGTCAACCCAAATTACTTTACGCCAACCTTTAGCGTTCTTTTTGGGAGTGCCCGATCCGGCGCCATAAACGGAGATGGATAGAAAAATCGCGATAATAAATACGAGTGCTGTTTTTCGCTTCTTCATTTTTCCAACTCGCCTTCTTCGGCGGCTTCCCCTTCCTCCGGCGGTATGGCTTCCCGATCATCGAGATATTTATGGGCGTCTTCGCCGGCCATCAGGTATTCGAGCTGATCCTGTATCAAGGTGGTTGTGGGCATAGCCTCTTCGGAAAAACCGGTTAATTCCCGCGCTTTTGAAACGGAATCCAACTGCTGCTCGAGCGTTTTGACATACATACCCAACTCTTCGATTGCCTGGTCGCGCTGCGCTAATTTACCGTCAAGATCGCCGGGCTCCGCTTCGAATTTCCGTATGATTTCTTCCTTTTCATTTAACAGAGCTCTCATTTCGCCAAGAGCATTCTTGAGTTCCTCGATTCTGTCGTCGGTGACGCCAAGCACTTCTTCCTTCTGGCCGACTGCCGATTCCATGCCCTTTATTATCTCGTCCTTGGCCTCCAACAGTTTGTCCTTTTCTTCCAACAACTCCTTCATGCGGTTCCAATCCCGCTCCGAGCCTTGCGTCAGATCGTCCATTTGCCGCAACGTTTTCCTCGTTTCCTCCAACTCCTTTTCCAACCTCTCGGCAGTTTCCTCCGCTTTCCGAACCGCACTGCGCAACCGGCGAACCTCAACGGCTTTGTCGGCCAACTTTTCATCCCGCTCGGACAAAGCCGACTCGAGCTGAGCCGATTTTTCCTCCCGACTGGCCAGTTCGGCCTCCCATTCCTCGAGCATACGATGCTTTTCGGCCAATATTTCCTTATGCATCGTCAGCAATGTTTGCAGCGATTTGGCTGCAATTCCATAATCGTCACCGTCCGGCAACTCGATATCATTCATTACATCACCCTCCCCTATCGGCGAAGATTCCACATCCTCGAATAGTTCCACATCCTCTCCCACCACGAAAACCTCGACGCGACCTCCCACGGTGCGTTTTATAATTTCACCACGACGGATACGCCCGTAAACCGTGGTTTTCGATATGCCCTTTCTTTGGGCAAACTTCTCGAGCGGTACCCATTTCCCTGCTTCTCTTACCATGTTTCGTCCCTCAAAATCAACGCGTATTGTTTGATAATACAATAAAAAACGCCTAATTACCACGAAAATCTTCCATCCGGGGTTTGCGACAAGAAGGGGAGCCTGCATTTTACATGGGAGATTATGGCGGTAACGCCACCTTTCAGGCGGTAATGGGCAAGAGGCTTAATCCACGGAGGCTACAAGAAGGATTTTAGAACGGATAGCCGAAGGAGAAGTGCCACCGGTAACGTCGCTCCCACGAAACCGGCTCGAGCTTATACCCCCAATCCAATCGTACAGGCCCCACGGGCGTCAGCAAACGAACACCGGCGCCTACCGTAAACATCTGCTCTATGAACTTTAACTGGGAGAAGTCTGCGGCCAACTGACCGGAATCACAGAAAACGACGCCGCGAACAAAACGCCATACGGGGAAGCGAAGCTCGAAATTAGTAACAATTTTATCCAGCCCTCCCAGCGGTTCGCCTTCAGCGTTGTGGGGTCCGAGGCCATCCTCCGAATAACCTCTGACGGATCTGTTACCGCCGACGAAATAGACCTCCTGCAAAGGAACATCCGAATCACCAAGCGGCTCGATATGTCCCACGTTAAGACTGGTTGCCAAAACCACGCTGCCCATCAGCGTGGCAAAATGGGACGCTTGCCCCTCGATCTTGACGAACTCGTCACCCCATGTGAATTCCTGGACATATTCCACCTTAACACGGTTGAACCAGCCGTCCGAAGGATCGATAAAATCGTCCCGGGTATCGTGTACTATTGACGGCCCCAATCCCATCAAGACGTTTTCTTCGTCCGTTATATCCTCCACCTCATCGGCATCAACATTTCCCAACAAGTTCCATGACGTTCTTGCCGCCAATGTACCTGTCAGATATGTAGTAAGCTTTTTGGTCAAGGAAAAGCGCCCTTCCACCTGTGTGAGATCAAAAGATTCACGTCGCTCGTAACTCCACATTAAACCTGAATCGGCGAGTATACGCGACCCCATAAACCTCAGGTCGGTGTACAAAACTTCCACGCGTG
>CAZDAF010000025.1:0-20515 GCA_964503115.1 uncultured bacterium | reverse complement strand
AAAACATGCTTTGCTTAAGCTACGATCTGCACAGTTCTTGGAAAGTGATAAACGTGAACGCAATGGCCTCTTCGTTTATGGCAAAGCTATATAAAATAACGGGAGACGCTCGATATGAGCGCCGTTCTCAATCCATAATGCGGTGGGTAATCTCGCAGAGAACCCCTTACGAAGCATGGTACTACACCGATCCGCCGGAAGCGTCGTCGATCACCCATGATAATTACCACACGGGGTTCGTTCTGGATTCGATATTCGATTACTTAACCGTTTTCCCCGGTACCGATATGAAAAAAGTCTACATGAACGCTCTCGAATTTTATAAACGGGAACTCTTCCTTCCGAATTGGGCGCCGAAATGGATGTATGACCGTGATTATCCCAATGATATACACGGATGCGCGCAGGGCGTGATAACCTTTGCAAAGGCTTCGGCGATTGATGCATCATATCTGGATTGCTCGCGCGATATCCTCGAGTGGACGATAAGAAACCTGTATTCCGCGAGCGAGAGCCGCTTTTATTATCAAAAAGGAAGGTTGGGAACCAAGAAGTTTACATTGATGCGGTGGTGCCAGGCATGGATGTGTTATGCGATAAGTTTGTTTTTGAGAATCGAAGCCGATGAGAAGGATAAGGAAAAGCCTACTTTTACTTCTTGAGCTTATTTATCAACTCCAGTTCCCGGCGGTAAATATCGGCGACATCAGTCTGAAAGGATAATGCGTTCGGGTCGTTGGGGGATAATTTTACGCAATTCCGGCTTGTCCCCACAAGCAAAGGCAGGACACGGGGAGCATGGAGCATTGTGGGGAAGCGGGTTTGGCGCAGGCATTGGTAATAAATCCAGAGTATGTTTCGCATGAGAAACCATGCATTGCGATTTTCCGGCTCGATTTTCGCCGCCATTCCGAGTTCCTTGTAAGCAAATGCCAGGGCCCCCTTTCTCATGAATTCACGGGCTCTCGATATATGAATCCTGGCTGATCCGAGATTCCGCAGGGGAACCTCCTCCTGCCCGCATTTATAAACCGATATAACCTTCCTATACTCGGGAAAAAATCGGCTGTAAATGAGACGTGCTCCCGGCAGGGGATAAAGCGCAAAAGACAGTCCGGCCAAACGGGGCCTGTAAAAACCCAGGTTATTGCTGTCCGCCACTACATAATCAACGGCGCCCGAAGCGATGAGTTTTATCATCTCGTGCACTTTGATGGGAATAAGGTCTCTACCGTAATGAGGGTTATAAGCATTGCCATCCAAGTGATAAACAATAAACGGCTTGCGCGCCCAAACGATTTTACCCGCCGGCACCAATCCGAGTGCTTTAATTTCTTCAGCGGCAGGCTTATGGCCGGAGCTGGATAAAGTGTAAATTCTTTCAGGAGCCCATAAACTCCTCATGTACATGTAATCATGCATTTGTGAAAAGAAGACCAGTACAATCAAAAGCACCGAAAAAAGCCATTGAGATCGCCCGGCAAGAAAACCTTTTCTTAAGCCAACCTTGAAAATCAAAGCAAAACCGACACCGACAAGAAGTGCCCCGACGAAATCCACCGAGATATATGGTTGCCCTTTCGTTCTTATAGCTTCATTTAAAGCGGTCCCTCCCCACAAGACCAAGACGAAGATGCCCGAAATTATTAACATAAATGACGCTATCACTGCTTTTATCGTTGAAGAGCGGTTTTCGATAAACGTTTCAGACAAAAGCCGGACGGCGGGAACGGCGGCCATAAAAAACACCACCGACGCGCCGGTGAGTGGGAATAGATCGAAAAGCTTCGGGTGAATTGGATATAGGTTCCCGAAAGTTTTAAGGCTGTATGGGTCGAGAAAACAGGGAAGGATTGCGATGTAAGCGACTGCCGCCAACAGCGGAAGCAGGATTTTTGCCGAAGTTGTCGTCGTTTTGACATTTCCGGTCTCGGTCATTTTTACGCCCAGCCAATCCGAAGCCGTGTACAACCCGTGGGCGGCAAGCATTATTCCGGGGATCATCAACGGGTATATATAACGATCGTCCCTCATGTGAGGTGTAATAAGCGCATACACCCCCAGGAATTGAAGTATCCACACGACTACCCAAAAGGCCATGAAAAGGCGCTCGGCATCTTTATTTTGAATATATTCACGAATTGTGGCGACCAGTCCGATCAACAGGAAAAGAAAAAGGAACGGTCCTAACCTGATAATCATCGCGCTCCCGTAGGAGATCGTGTTCATTACCAGTTTAGCCGATAGTTTCGGCGCAATTTTTAAGAAATCCGACGCTTTTTTCGCCTCTTTATCACCCAGTAATGCAACTCCCCTATGTTTGCCCATCTGCCGGTCTCGATCAAACCGGCCTCCTCCGTAAAGTTGAACCTGTCTGGCAATGCTCTTGTTGTGCATCCGGACGGAAAGCCTCCACTCTCCCGTCCTGACGCGATTGTGGATAAAGTACGGCATAGAAACTGCAAAAAAGGCCGTTATCATAGCCGCCGAAAGAGCTATCACGCGCCGCCGCCGTATTTTGTCGAGAAACCGGAATTTGATAAATGCCCCCGCTGCTATCATCCAGACCGCCGTAAACCCTACATCGCGCGTTAAAAATAATAATGAAGAGAGCACTCCGGCGAGAATAAAGAGTTTAAAAGAAGGTCGTGTCAAGGCATAGACCGACACCGCGATCACACATATATACAAGGCGGAAAAAGTGGCTTCGGTGAGAATGCAACTCGAATACCACAGCGTGAAGCTGTTGAAAGTAAGAACGGCCGCCGCAATCAAAGCGGTTCGCCGCGAAAATACCAAACCGGTGACCATATACAGCGGAATAAAAGTCAACATGCTCATGAGCAGGGATATACTGATGGCCACATGCGCGAGGTTGAACTTGCCGCCCGCGAAAGGGGCCAGCATAAACGGATAAAGGGGCGGAACGCGACGGGATTTAATGAACCCTTCGTAAATATCAAAATCCTTCCCGAAAAAAACGCCGCTGTTGATCTCTTTCGCCAGATGCATATATTGCGTCGCATCGGGATACCGCAAAGGTGTCCAGAGCGCCGTCGATAGACGAAAAAGGAGACCCACCAACATCAGGAAAGCCAATATATGCCAACCTGATAGACGGCCCCAATATCGCTCGTGAAAATCGGGATTTTCGGAATAGTCATTCATAAAGTTCTATTGAATTTCGTTGAAAATTCATCAATTGGCAATTACCAACGAAAAATTGTAATTTCATCTGAAAGGAAAATTAAACTTCAAAGACGAAGTAAATTTGCAAAGGCCTCTTTATATCGAATAAACAGGGAGGAAAATATGTCCGAAGCAACGATAAACGGAGCGCGGCTGTATTTCGAAGATCATGGAACGGGTTTCCCGCTGATTATGACCCATGGGCTTGGAGGCGACCACACCATGTGGATCAACCAGATCCCCGCTTTCAAAAAGAAATACCGCGTGGTGGTTTGGGATTGCCGTGGCCACGGCCAAAGCGAGGTGACGGACGAAGGATATTCAATCAACCGGTTTACCGAGGATCTGCACGGCCTGATGCGACATCTGGATATCGAGCGCGCGCACATCGTCGGGTTGAGCATGGGCGGCTGGATATCATATTGGTTTGCGCACAACTATCCCGAAGCCACCGCATCGCTCGTTTTGTCCGACTCCGCCGGTATGTTCGCCGGATTCTCGGATAAAAACCGAGAAAATAATCGGAACATGTTCGAGGCATCGGCTCACATTGCGGAAAAGTACGGGCGGGAAAAGCTGGCCGATACGACCCTTTCGTTGATGTTTTCGGAGAAGTTCATTGAGGAACAACCTGAAGCCATCGAGTTGGTGCGGCAGCGGATAGTAAGCGATTCCGGTGTGGGCTACGCACGCACCATCAAGGGAGTTTTCGCCGAGTACTGGGACAAACCGGTAAAAGAGTTCGAAGAAAAGTTATCGGAAATATCGGCGCCGACGCTGATTATCGCGGGTGAAGTGGATAAGCTCACACCAGTCCCCACCCAACAAGCAATCCATCGCGCAATTCCCGGTTCGCGGCTCGAAATTATCCCCGGTTCCGGGCACGTCCCGCCTATCGAGCAACCCGAGTTCTGGAACAGTCTGGTGCTCGAATTCCTCGAAAATGTACATGGCTGATCGCAATCGAACCGTCTTGGCAAAAAAGGACTAAATGTGGAAATAAACAAGATCGTGAAATTTCTGGGCCTGAAGCCTCATCCCGAGGGCGGATTTTACGCCGAAACTTACCGAAGCGGGGAAAAGATACCCCGAGATGCGTTGCCGCCGCGATATAAAACCGACAAACAGTTCAGCACCGCCATCTATTATCTTTTAACCCTTGACACGTTCTCAGCGCTTCACCGCATAAAATCCGATGAAATATTTCATTTCTACCTTGGCGACCCGGTCACAATACTCAAGCTACATCCCGACGGACGGGGTGAAACGATAACCTTGGGACACGATATCGAAGCCGGCCGACATCTCCAATGTGTCGTCCCGGGCGGGGTTTGGATGGGTATGTATCTCAACGCAGGAGGAAGCTTCGCCTTGATGGGAACCACGGTCGCTCCCGCATTCGATTTCGACGATTTTGAACTTGGAAATCGCGGCGAGTTAATCGAAATATACCCGAATTATGAAACGATCATAAGACGCCTTACCCTCGAATAGTCGGCTATCTTCCTAGTGGGGAGGGGTGTGCGGGTCGACGCCGGGAATATCGGGTAGCGATTTTAACTCTCGGCGTGCTCTTTCGAATTGCGGATCGATTTCGAGGACTTGCATGAAGTATTGCCGTGCCGCCGCGAAATTTCCTTCTTTGCGCGCTATGATGCCCATTTCGTAAATAGCGGGAATATAGTTCGGTTTGTATCGAAGTGCTTCGGCGACGTGTTCACGTATTTTTGTGAGATTTCCTTTTTCGTTGTAATAATATGCGAGCTGCATGCGGTTGGTCAATTTGCCGGGGGTGTGTCGCAGGCTTTCTTCGAGCACCTCGATAGCGTCGTCGTAGCGCCCCATCAATTCCAGGCAAGCGGCCAATTCGGTTTCTACCTTGGGGTTTGCGGGGGTCAAATCCAGTGTGCGGCGGTATATTTTCACGGCCTCTTCATATCGACCGGTGATATGAAGCGCTCTACCCATTCGATATGTAAAGCTTGGGGAATGGGGAACACGTTTTACGTAGTGGCGGAAATACGGCAACGCTTCTTCGTAATTTCCACGACGCGAAATAGCGCTTGCAAGTATCGGCCAGGCAGGCAGAAAGTCCGGATTAATGCGAATAGCGGTGCGAAGCGATTGGATGGCCGGGTCGATCTGATCCGTCAGTTCCAAACTCCGGGCCAAAAGGAAATTAATCAGCACGGAACGAGGATGGGACTTGAGAGCTTTTTTAAGAGAAGATTCCGACTCCTTGAGTTTCCCCTGAAATAGGTGTACCAGTCCTTTTTGAGTATTGGTCAACGGCGCGTCGGGTATGGATGTCGATGCCGCGTTGAAGTGGACGAATGCCCCGGCGAAATCTCCGTCATTGAGACTTATTTCGCCGAGTAAGTGTCGAGCCGAAGCATTTTCCGACTCGTTTTGCAGCTTGGTGAAATGCTCGCGAGCTTCATTCCACCTACCGGCGTCAAACGCTCGAACGCCCATCGACCACTCGTCCTCGGGCGACTTGTTCCCGGCGGTAACGATAACGCAACACAAACCCAGTAAAATCATTCCCAGGTATTTAGCGAGCCTTTTCATTTGTTTATCTTCCGGTCGTCGTCGGGAGACGCCGCTCCCAAGCGTATCAGCGCCTTGCGCGCCCGCTCCGAATCGGATGATATTTCGAGTGCTTTCCGATAGTATTTAATGGCGCAATCGCGATCTTTATCGATCTGGCAACACCGCCCAAGGCCGATGGCCCAGGCGGCAATTGTCGGGCGAATCCTACGAATTTCACCGAACGACTCTCTGGCGCGCTCGATGTCACCCATCTCCAGGAAAGTATTTCCCATGTTTTCATGCATATCGATGCGGTCGGGGTAGTGCTTGCGAACAAGATCGTAAATTTCCAATAGTTCGTCCCATTGTCCGGTGGCGATATAAGCATCCTGCAATTCCAACCATACGCGTGGATTGGATTGCTTGTGCGGAGTGATTTTGTAAGTCTCAATCGCTTTTCGGAACTCCCCATTGGCGGAATATGCTCTGGCGAGGTACATGGACGGCAGTTGTGCATTCGGATTTCGCTCCGTAGAGGCCCGGAGCACCCGTATGGCATCATCGAACCGCCCCAGATAGTTGTAAAATAACCCCAATTTAATGCTATATGATATGCTACCAGGGTTGTCCTTGAGTTTCTTTTCAAATAATGGAATGGCCTTATCGTATCGGAAATATGAAGAGTAGAGCGCCAATAGAATAAACGCAGCATCTTCGCGGTCGGGTGATTGATCGAGGACGGTCAATAATTGCTTCTCCGCCACATCAAAATTTGCCGACAGCGTTTCCAGAAGCGCCCACCATAACCTCGCCCATATCCAGTCGGGGCTAAGATCGGTCGCGATGCGCAAATGATTGCACGCCTCTTTAAGGTCGCCCCGATCCGCAAACGATAAACCGAGCAAATAATGGGAAAGCGCCGAATCCGGGGCGACTTCCACAGCGTTGGAAAATTCGCGATGAGCTTCTTCAACCCGGCCCTCGTTATAAAATCCTATCCCGGATTTGATGTATTGGGGGTATGATTTTGAAGGCTTGCAACCAATTCCAAAAATAATCAACAGGATGCAAACGTATAATATTTCCTTGCGACACCGGCTGCGAAAATGAACCATGGTGCTAGCTTAGCAAATTCGCGCCAACCATGTCAATCCCGAGTCCCATTTCAACTTTGACATTGTCAAAGTCAGCTTGGGCGCCGGCCGGGATTTGCTTTGTTATTCTGCATCCGGTCACCGTCCAAAAGCTCAATACCGGCATCGCGTCGTAGTTTATTGACGTAGTTGTGGGCCATGCGGGTGGGTTCGGGCAAGCGGTATTTCAGAGCGCATCGTAAGACCAGTTCGGCGGTTTCGTCCACTCCCAGCCGGTGTCCCGGGGATATGAACACCGGTTTCACGTTGTCTCTGGTTCGCAGTGCCACCCCGATACGTTTGCCATCGTACATCAGGTCGGTTCGGTCGCCTTTGCGCATACCGACCGGGCCGTGCTTTCCCACCAGCAGCGACTTGGCGCAACCGGCGCCGGGTTTGTCCAGCAGGAGGCATATATGCGAGGCGAGGCCGAACCCGCGCGGGTGAGCTATGCCCTGGCCGTCCACGATGACGGCGTCCACGCGGTTGGTAACCTTTCGGAATGCTTCGAGGATAGACGGCGCTTCGCGGAAACTCAGCAGGCCCGGTATGTAGGGGAAGTTTACTCGAGTGACGGCGCCGCATTCCTCCACCACCTCGAGCTTCTTCATGTCCCACACCACCGCTCCCGCAAAAAACAGGTCGCTATGCTTCTCGTAAGACACGTCCGCTCCCGCCACAAACCGCAGTCTCTTAGGCAACGGTCCGAACCTCACCTTTTTACCCAGGGATTCCTGTATAGAGCGGGCTTCCGAATATGGAACGTCCCATGAATGCAAAGAGCATATTTTCATATTTGATTTGAGGCTTAAAGTTTCCAGGTCATGCGCGTACTGCCGATACGTATATTGCTGTATTCCCTGAGGCGAGTGCTTTTTGTAGGCTTACCGTCGACGATCAGCAGTTTGTCCTCGATGAGGCTTGTGATTATCGGTGTGTCGAAGACGAATTCTATCTGTGCATGCACATCCTCCATCTGCGGGTCATTCACGGCGACATCCACACGACTGGGGTCGCGCCCGATGAGAACTTCGGTCTGGGTAAGGAGATATTCGTCGGCATCCATTGCTATGAGTACGCTTTGGGGCATCTCGTCGAGTTCCCTGACCTTGACGCCCATATTAAAGGCTCCGCCGATATCGAGTCTGTCGCCGTCGTTGAGGAAAATCGTTCCCTCGACCCGCTCCCCGTTTCGCGCGCTTCCATTCGAACTCGCCAAGTCGGAGAATCTTGCGCCGTCGTACGTAAGGCTTACGATACCGTGTTTGCGGCTGACGCGCTTGTCCGGCAGGCATATATCACACGATGCTTCCCGGCCCATTATCAGCTCGGCGGTCCACAGAACATGAACTCTTCGGGCGGTATCGGCGAAGCTGATCATGCCTTTGTAATACTTCCTTTTGTCCCCCTCGCCATGTATTATCGTCGCTTCGAATTCGCCGTCGCTCATAATTCAGGAATCTCCTTTTAGTTTCACTTCAAGGGTACCACAACCGCGCCCGAATTCGTGAAATCCACCGGCACGCTCCGAGGCGAAGTTTCCCCGGGCGATATGGCGTAGACCGCGCCGGCTCTTCGCCCCATAAGCTCGAAATTTATCTCGATTGCATCGTCGATGACTTTTTCGCTTCTGATACCGACGGCGCCCTGTCCCATGTGGAAAGTAATCGCCGGCATCCGTGGCGTGTCATCGGCCGGAACGAGTGTAACAAACGCACAGCCGTGAGGAGGCAGAGAAAACGGTCCGAGTTCACCATGCAATATTCCCAGGTAATTTTCCGTCCAGTACTCGAAAGCGTGATGCGGCGAATCTATACCCAATTTATCGAGATCGATGCTCATTTCCATGGGCTTGTCGCTCCAGTTGATAATAGCTGCGAGATGCCTGTCCGAACCGGGCACTGTAAGATGAAAGATAGCCGGATCGCGGGAATCAAACAAGTCCACGGGCTTTGCCGCAACGCTGAGCAACGGCGTCGCTGACCGGAGAATATCCCAGCGATCCTCCTCGAGGGCAGACATGTCGTCGCTTATAAGCGTCATGCCGCCGGAAAGGAATATAACGGTAGCCAAGGTGCGTACTTCGTCGAGAGTGAGTTTGCTTTTCCGTTTGCGCACCAGCAGGCAGTCAGGATCGTTAACCCACAGGCGGCGGTGCATCGCGGCGCGGCATACGGTGCCATGTACGGCGTTTTCACAAGAAGGCTCAATTGGGGCGTGCGTTACCAGCCGTAGCGCCCAATCGCGCCACTTGGGCGCGACGTCGGCGCTGATACGCATGACGTCTACCATGCCCACGCTCGGCAGCAACGGCGCTCCGCAGCCAAGAATAATGGTGTCATAGCCAAGCGATTTTCGAATCGTTTCGAGTCCTTTTCGATAAGCCTCGACGCCCGTCATCGTCGGGTCGTGGCGCCTGCCGCGCAGCAGTGCCGCATAGATAAAATCTATTTTTACGAACCGGTAGCCCCAATCGCGGACTGCGGTCATGAATTCCTCGACCCAATCGAGGGTCTCGGGATTTGTGAGGTCCAGCGTATAGAATGCGACACCTTTCCACATGGGATTAAGTCCCGCCAAAACCGGTTTGGAGCGCCCGTCTTTCAATAATAGATCGCGTCGCTCTTTGAATACGCGTGTTGCGCGGGTGCAGATAAAAGGCGCAAGCCACAGACCCGCCATATAATCCTTGTCGGATATCAAAGCGGCCAAGGCTTCCGGCCCGGAGGGGAATTTCTTGTTCCAATCCAACCAATCGCCTGGTATGCAATAGCCGTCATCAAGCTGCACCAGGTCCACACCAAGATCGTCCTTTCGGGCGGCCAGTTCTTCGAGATTCTCGCGAATATCTTTCTCCGTGACCTTGGTGAAATAATGATACCAGGAGCACCATCCGAGTGGAGATTTTTCCGGGACGCGTGCGTCCATTTCGCGACCGGCAAGTTCGATATATCGCTCCCATAATTTGTGCGGGTCGTCGCCAAGGGCCACCCATAACTTTTCGCTCGATCTAGTTTCCTCGCCCTCGCGCAATTGCGTCATCTCCGCATCGCTATATGCGCGCGTCTCGAGGCGGTCTTTCATTCCGCCTATAACTTCGATCTCGATATCGGACAAATACCGCCGCGCCGATAAAAAACCTATCAGAACGCATTTTCCGTTTGCCGGGTTGTATATGACCGTAGCCCAGCTTATTTGATGCCGGCCTGCGCGGGATTTGAACGAAGGCGCAGGGTGCATCGCAACTCGCGATATAATACCAAGTGAGGGATACGGTTCGGCATCGAGTATCCCCAAGCTTCCGGAAGGACTCCACGACTGATAACCCATGCGCATGAAACGCCATGAATGAAGGGCACCGCCTAATTCGACGCCTGATCCTTCGCCTTCGACGACCAACGGCGCGATCCGGCCAAGCCGCTCGCCGGATCGCACCTCAAGCCCTATTGCTACCCCGCCGTCCAGTGGCTCGAAGCTCAGTTTACACAAGGCGTCTGCGTCGTTTTTGTATCGTATCCAACGGCCGCTCCCGGTTTCTGATTCGGCATCGGGAAGCAGGCGATGCGGCCCGATCATGCCGGATGCAGAGTCTTGAAAAGCGCAGCCGACGCCTTTTATGGCAATCCCAAGCTCTCGGCGCCGAATATCATATCGGCATCGCGACGGATCAACTTCAACTTCATGACTTTCGATATCAAATCTCATTCAACTAACCGCTCGAACGGTGCCCCATCTATGGTAATCGTTATTTGAGTCGGCATAATTTCTTTTATATCCCAAACAAGCATGAAAAACAACTCTTTATTCGGATTTTCCTCCTACTATCAGGGTAAATTCGCCCCGTGGATTCAAAGATTCATACATCTCGGTGGCTTCGGAAATTGTCGTTTCGGTAAGTTCTTCATAAACCTTGGTCATCTCTCTGGCAACAAACAACTTTCGGTTGCCCAGATTTTCGAGGAGGTCTTTCAGGGTACGTTTGAGACGGTGCGGCGATTCGTACAGTACGAAAGGGTGTTCCAGTTGTGCCAATGACTTTATCGCCCGCTTTCTTTTCGAACCTTTGGGTGGCAGGAATCCGTAGAAAGTGAAGGCGTAAGAATCCATTCCTGAAGCCGACACGGCGGCGGTAACGGCGGTGGGACCGGGTATCGGCACAACCCTCACCCCCTCCTTTCTCGCCAGCGCCACAAGGTAATGCCCCGGGTCGGATATACCGGGTGTGCCGGCTTCGGTAATAAGCGCCATGTCGGTGCCCCCGAGCAGCTTTTTTACCAGCACCGGCGCTTTACGTGTCTGCCGGGCGCTGAAGAAGCTGGTGGTGGGTGTGCTTATACCGAAATGTCCGAGGAGGATTTTCGCACGGCGGGTATCCTCCGACGCGATGACGTCCACTTCCTTAAGAACACGTAGCGCTCGGAGCGTGATGTCGTCCAGGTTTCCAATGGGAGTGGCGACGATAAACAAAGTACCGGTTTTTTCGTCTTTTCCGCCCTTTTGCTTTGACATTGTCATATCACGATGTTATAATACCCGCACCAATAGGTCTAATGGCCTTTTAAGCCGAGCCAGGTTGAAAGCAGGAGGTGACGGTATATGAAAATACTGAAACATGTCTTATTTGTCATGGTGCTGCTGGGTTTTACCGCCGGTTGTACCGATACCGCGCTGAAAGAAGCCAAGGCTTTTGAAGAAAAAGGCGAGTGGCAAAAAGCGCAACAGATTTTACAAAAGGCCATAAGTAAAAAACCCGACGACCCTCGCCTTCAAAACGAGTTGGGATTCGTGTTCCAAAAAAGAGGCTATTACAACCAGGCCGTCCAGCGATATAACAAGGCGGTTTCCCTCGATCCTTATTACCTCGAGGCTTTCTACAACAGGGGTACGTCGAATTACAAGATAGCCAGGTTCGAGTTGGCAAAAAAGGACTTCGAGAAGGTTATATCTTTAAACAAGGATTATGCAAAAGCATATAACAACTTGGGATTGATTTACAATGTTTTTTATCGCAACCGGGATGAGTCAATCAAGAACTTCAAAAAAGCCATAGCGCTGGAACCTGAAAATCCCGTCTACCACAGGAATCTGTCGAGGTTGTACTTGAAGATTGGCAAAGGAAAACTCGCCGTGGCGGAAGAAGAACGCGCTAAGATTCTCGAGGCAAAGCAGAAACCTTAGGAGCGGCCTAATTTCGATTTCAGGAACGACGCCACACGTTGTCCTGCTTCGCCCTCGAAGCCCCAATAAAGATGATCGGCTTCGTCAACTATTTCGAGAATTGCTCCCTTCGGGAGTATGGAGCGGAGTTTTTTAATCGGGCAAAACATGTCCTTATCACCACTTACAGTCAACAACGGATGATCGATTCGAGAAATAAATTCCATTCGGAACGCCGCTATGGGGGGCGAAATCGCCACAAGCGCTGGTATGCGAGGGTCTATCATGCCCGCTGCAAGCCCCACCATAGCTCCGTAAGAGTAACCAACTATCGCCACCCGGTCGGAATCGACTTCTTTGATGTCCCGAAAGTGCTCGACCACAAGAGCCACATCCTCTTGGTCACCGTCAGGGCCGGCCGGGCTACCGCCGCTGCGCCCCACACCTCGGAAATTAAACCGCAGAGTGGCCAATCCCGATTCCGCAAGCGCTCGTTGCACGCCGCTGACGACATTGTTGTGCATATCACCTCCGTATTGGGGGTGTGGGTGGCATATAACCGCTCCACCGCTCGGGCCGCCCGGTGGGACGAAAACGGCGGCCTCGAGTTCGAAACCGGAAGCCGCAATAAAGAGGTTCTCTTCAGACATGGCTGATTCCTCCTCCTTTCAAAAGGCAAAGTTCGGCGTTGCGGGATGGTCTTTCCGCGATTGGGAAGGCGTCGTTTATCCTCGCGGCATCGCCGGGGACAGGTTGAGTTACATCGCACGGTATGTGGACATGGTGGAGATAAACACCACTTTCTATCGCCCTCCCAACTTCAGACAGGCGCAGGGATGGTTGCGGCAGGTTGAAAGTTGTCCCGGTTTCACTTTCAGCGCAAAGCTTTGGCAAAGGTTCACTCACGAGCGCGGCCCTGTCGAGCCGCTCGACGTACGCACCTTCATTGACGGCTTCGAGCCTCTTGTGGAAGCCGGCAAATTCGCAACTCTCGTTTTTCAATTTCCGTGGTCTTTTCGTCGAACCGAGCAAAGCATGCTCCATATCGAGCGTCTCCATGGCGCCTTCGAGCGATTTCCCCAGGCTATCGAGGTACGACACGCCTCCTGGAACAACCCGGAGTTTATGGATTTCCTCCGAAAACACCGCATCGCTTTTATAAATATAGACCAACCAGCTATACGCGACACCTTGCGTCCTACCGATCATGTGACGGCGCCGTTCAGTTACGTCCGGCTACACGGGCGCAACGAGCGAGACTGGTTCCGGGACGACGCAGGCAGGGACGACCGGTATAACTACCTCTACTCCACCGAAGAACTCGACCAATGGAATGACCGGATTAAAAAACTCGCCGACCAATCCGAAAGCGTTTATGTCATTGCAAACAATCATTTTCGCGGTCAAGCGCTCGCCAATGCGATTGAGTTGAAGCACATTTCCTCAGGAATAGACGTTTCAGTACCGGAACCGATGTTCGACGCTTACCCTCACCTTACACGCTTCGCTTCCAACCCGCCGGCGCAGTTCAATCTCTTCGCCTGATGATAACTTCAAAGCCTACTATAAAACAGAGGTTTCTATGAGCGCTCCGAAAACGATATTCCGATGTGCGGAATGCGGCTATTCCGCTCCCAGATGGCTTGGGCGATGCCCGAGTTGCGGGTCGTGGAATACTCTTGCGGAAGAGTCGGCGCGCCACAAACGCGGTTCATTCGGTCGGACGACTTCCCCGCAAACGGAGTCAATACCTCTATCCGAAGTGCCGTTCGAGAGCGTATCTCGCTTAACTACCGGCATAGGCGAATTGGACCGGGTTTTGGGCGGCGGGTTGGTGGCGGGCGCAGCGGTGCTCGTCGGGGGCGATCCCGGAATCGGAAAATCCACTTTGATGATTCAGGCCGCCAATAACATCGCGTCGAAACGGCCGGTGCTATATGTGACGGGGGAGGAGTCGGCTCAGCAGACAAAGCTCAGGGCAGGGCGACTGGGAGTGGACGCTTCCAATCTTTATATTTACGCCGAAACGGACACGGCGGCCGTGCTTGCCGAAGCGCAGCGGATTGATCCGAAGGTATTAATCATCGACTCGATTCAGACCATGACCGCCGACACGGTTGAGAGTGCGCCCGGTACCGTGGGCCAGGTGCGGGAAGTGACGGCGGGGCTGGTGAGATGGGCCAAAAGCGAGGGATCGGCGGTTTTTCTCGTCGGGCACGTCACGAAATCAGGCGCTATAGCAGGGCCCCGCGTCATCGAGCACCAGGTTGACACCGTCCTTTACTTCGAAGGCGAAAGCGCGGGAGCATTCAGGGTGCTCCGAGCCATAAAGAACCGGTTCGGATCCACCAACGAGATAGGTGTATTCGAGATGCGTGCCGACGGTCTTATCGAGGTGTCCAATCCGAGTGAGTTGTTTATCGAGCATCGCGCCCGCGCCGCACCCGGCACGGCGGTGGCGCCGTGCGTCGAAGGTACCCGCCCGATACTGGTGGAAGTGCAGGCGCTGGTGGGGGCAAGCGTTTACGGAACTCCACAGCGGGCAGCGATGGGCATAGACCGGGGAAGAATGGCGATACTGGCGGCGGTGCTCGAGCGGCGCGCGGGATTGGCGCTTGCCGACCGGGACATTTTCCTGAATGTCGCGGGCGGGTTGCGGATAACCGAGCCTGCCGCAGACCTTGCCGTTGCCGCCGCCATAGGCTCCGCGCTGCTTGATCGGCCAAATGATCCTTCGGCAATATTCTTCGGCGAAGTAGGTCTTGTGGGCGAGGTACGTGCAGTAACCGTCCCCGAAATCAGGTTGGCGGAAGGGGCGAAGCTCGGGTTTAAAAAATGTATAATGCCCCGCGTAAACCTCCGGAAACTCACCGACACCCCTAAAATGGAGACAACCGGAGTGGAGACTATAGCGGAAGCGTTGGAAGCGGCGAAGAGTTAGCCGCAATTATTCAGTGCTACACCCTTTCCCTGGGTTCTCCGACAGCTTAAGGCCCACGGTACAGATCGTCGTATGTGACTAGTACATCATCCCCGCCGAGCGTTATTGTGTCGATATTAAAGTTCCCTCCGGTAGTTATTATCTGAATTGTCGGGAAACTGTAGTCGCAACCGTGAAAACCGAGCGTGGTGAGGACGCGGATGGTGTGAATCCGGTCGTCACCGCCGGGAGTGGTCTCCAACACGCGATTGGGCCCGGGATGAATGTGCGGCGCCGAGTGAAGTTCCCACGGATCATCGATCACGCAAGTGCCGTCGCCGGCCATGAAGTAACCGATTTGATTCAGCATGTAGACACCCCAGTCTATGCCATGATTGATGCTTCCCGGCAAAGCGAAGGCGTGATGTCCTTCCTCGTTTACGTAGTGCCAGCGTATGGCGCTGACTTGCGGCCCGCCGTTCGCCCGGACGACAGGCAGCGGCGCCAGGTCCGAATCCTGTCCATCGTCATCGAGGTCCTCGGGATCGTAAATGGGCGCGTCGATACCCGATTCGGGGATGTATCCCAAATTCAACGTATTGTCGATCAAGGGCTGTACCTGCTCGATTGTCCACATTCCAGCGGCGCCGGCAACGGCGTTGCCGCCGGCGACGGGTACCGAGTTGTCCCCGAGTGTATTGATTATCAGAACACTTTTATCCGGGGAATCGCCCAGAGGCGCGCCGAGGTCGTTGGTAAAATAATGTTTGGCAATGTGAATAGGGTCGCCACGATCAAGCATCATGTGCGCCAAGGAGAAGTACCTTCTGAGATCGGAGGTATTACGTCCCAGACCCAGACCGTGATATTTCGAATAAGTCAGCACACTTGACGGAGGGGAACTTGTTTCGTCGTCAAGCGACAAGATTTCGAGTATATCTCCCACGTCGGCGGGAAAATTAGCGGCAAAATTGCCAATATCGTCGGCGGTTACCGTTCTCACTTCACCGTTGGTCAGATTTGTGACTTGTACCCTTCCATTGGCGGGGAGATTTAAGTACCCTATAAACTCGGAAGCCGGATCGTCATTGAAAGTCAACGTTACCTGGCCGGGAGTTCCGTCGTAATTCCCGACGATGACCGGCCCCAGCGATTGCAGCAACGCCGGCTCAGTGGCAGCGCGGTGATGGCCTCGGACGATCACGTCCGCCAACCCGCCGGCGCCGGAAACCGGCGCTCCCACCAATATCCGAGGGTTAACACCCATATTCACGTCACCCATTATCCCGCCTAGGCTCGAACCCAGATAAAAGTGACCCCTGCTATCGACGCCGGGGGGACCGCCGATATCGGGTATTCCGTCCAGGTTGAAATCGCCGTCGAGGTCGGGTTCGGTGTCTCCGTCGAGGTCGTGAGTGGACTGTGTCCCGAAGCTGTCAACTATGCGTACGAGTTGCATCCAGTCGATCGCCGTCTGGCGGACGGCGTCGCGGGTTTGGAATATATTGCCCGTAAAGAACACCGCCCCTGAATCTTTGTAGGTGTCTCCATCTATATCGTAGCCCCGACCTTCCTTCGCGATAACCCTGATAAGGCCGGTATTGACCATTTCGTCGACGATTTGGGACGGCGTTTTACCGTCAATATCATCACCATTGATCAAGTGGTCTCCGTTCAGATCAATGCCGATAAGGCCGAGGAAACCAAGTACCATACTGCAATCCGCTGAGGGACTACTCCCGTTGCATGGCGTATAAAGATCAACACCTTCTCCCTCGAGGGCGTTTTTGATGTCTTGATCCATTTTGGAAAAAGCGCTGAACGGCCCATGCCCGAAGCTGTCTATAGCCAAAACGGCTATTCCATGACGGGCGATTGCGTCCATGAACCCTATGCTTTCTATGTAGCTGTTGCCGTGCCCGTGACCGTGAAAGGCAACGGGAAATGGAGGCGTGTCAAGCCGCCCGTTTCCGTTGGCGTCCTCGGTCAGGCCATCGTCGCTTCCGTCCCACCCGAATTCAGTAATATCGTCCGTTATTCCATTCGAGTCGTCGTCCACCCCGGCAAACCCCGGCTGGCCGTCACCACCAAAGCCGTAATCCAGTTGGCCGTTACCTTGGGTGCCGGTGAGGTTTGCGGGGGAATAATTGTCGCCGGCCGGATCCGCGACGTCGTCGCTGCCGGGCCACATGTATTCACCCTCATCGTCTATATAGCCGTCTCCATTGTCGTCAAAATCGGCAACACCGAAGTCACCGTCGTCCCCTTTCGCTCCAGGTTCTTCGAAGTCCTGGCAACCTTGAGGATGAGATACGCTCTGGCAGCCGTCCAGTCCGAGGTCTTCGTCTCGAGGAACGGTTAGCATCCAAGTGACCCGGAGCTCCTCGGCGGGTTTCTCGCCCGATAGTTTTTCCCTATCGAATATACGCGGCTCGGCGATCAGCGGATGACCGAAGTCCACACTATCGAAGAAAGATGGGGACTTGAAGCTGCCGAAAACGTAATAGTCGATATATCGAAAATCCGCATCCTCAATCAGCCCGGCTCCTCCAAGCTGTTCGAGAAGAGCGAGCACTGCTTCCTCGAACCAGTCCGAGTTGAGGGTGTAGTCGTTGCCATCGTAATCGCTCGAGATCTGAAGGTTCAGGGGATCGAGTACCGGCGGGAAATCTTGTGCAATCTGTGCCAGTGGGCCGGTACCGTTGTATATACCGTTCCAGATGCGAACCCATTCGTCCGTCACCGATTGAGTGGTAAAGCTCCAGCAAAACGCTACCTGATCCAGCGAAATCTCTCGTTCTTCAAGCAGGTCAACCAAAGGCATAAGATCACTGGTTTGGTCTGTGTGGTTTATATATTCGAAAGGAGACCGAACAGGTTCACCTCCCGTACCCGCCAAATCTTCGAGAAGCACCACGGCGTACCGGCCGGCCTCCTCCATCGGTATGATCGGTCGCAGAATAAGAGAATCCGTCTCGAACTCGTAAAAATCAATGAATTCCGGCTCGGTATCGCCGTCCAGGTCCGCCATGTTTAACGGATCCATCAGAATATTGTTGGCATCGCTCAGCGGGTCATTGTCCCAGAAGTGGTCGGGCCTCCAAATGGTCGGTGAGAAGCCCTTCCCGATATCCAAAGGTACGATATGGCCCTCGTCGGGCGGGAGCAACTTGATCAACAAGATGTTATCGTCGGTTATGCTGCTCAAGTCGAGCGGCTTATCGAACCGAATCGATATCGGCGCGAAAGCTCCGAAACCGTCCAGAGTATTCACCTGCTCAAGCATATACCGCTCGAGCTGAGTGGGAGGATCAATACTAACGTTAATCCGTCTGCCGGTGAGTGTTTTTTCGTCGGAGACGGTCAGAACATCGTTTGGGAATGGAATATCCGGCAGCGGTCCGGCATCCAGGTTGAAAATCACCTGTGGGCCATCGCCCGGCTTCGTTTCGGCCAGCCCGAGTGGATCGCCGGCGCTACCGCTTACGTTATCTTCGCATGCCACCAGAAGCGATGCGGCAAACAATGTGAATATTATTATGGATTTACGCATTATTTCCCCCCTTTGGAGTTAAAGTTTTAATCCGCCATAATTACAAACCGATTATCCACTTAAAAAAAGGCTTTATTCTCCCCCAGTTTAGACGAAAGGACAAGTCAATGCAAGTTAATATGCTGTGATGTTACTTCACATTTTTTTTCGTGTACTTCGCACTATTCAATGGCAACTGCGGCGGTAATGTGCTATCTCTAATTTAAGGAGGAAAAAATGCGTATAGAAAAGCGAGAAGACCCTCGTACGCTAATCAAGATAAAAGTGAATATCGAGGGTGAGGGAGCTTACCTGTACGATTACTCTCGTGACATGAGCGAGGGCGGTGTGTTTATCTGCACCGACGATCCTCTCCCGGTAGGCGAGAAGATCAAGGTTAAGTTCATTCTGCCGGAACTGCTCGAGGAGATCGAGGCTGCGGGCGAAGTGACGTGGGTTAACCCTGCCGGATCGGTGGACCCACCCGCCGGCATGGGAATAAAATTCATCGACCTCTCGCCGGACAGGCAGGCGCATATCCAGGACGTGATAGCGCGCATTGAGGGTGGTAAGGGGGTACCGAGCATCGAAGATTGAGGGCGACTTTTATCCGCGGTTGATACTCGTGACGGACAGACATCGTTGCGAGCAAGGCCGCCTGGTCGAGGTGATCGAAAGGTGCCTGGAGGAAGGTTTGGATACGGTGATGCTTCGGGAGAAAGACCTCCCCGGCGGCCAAATGCTCGAGATGGCAACCGAGATAAGGAGAGTAACATCCGGGCATAATGCTAAATTGATAGTGAACGACAGAATGGATGTGGCAATCGTAGCGGAGGCGGACGGCGTTCACCTGGGGAACAGGAGCTTCCGGTCTCGAGACCTCAAAAATCGTTTGCCGGAAAATATGCTTGTGGGAGCCAGCGCTCACAACATGGACGAGGCCCTTGAGGCCCAAAACGACGGGGCGGATTACATTATATTGTCGCCGGTATTCGCCACGTCTTCAAAACCCGGCGCAAAGCCGCTGGGGGTAGGCAAGATGAAAGACATAATCAGCCGGCTTCGCGTTCCCACGTATGCTCTCGGAGGTGTGAAGCAGTCGAATGCGCAAGCGCTTATCGAGGCCGGAGCTAAGGGCGTAGCGGTTATATCCGCAATACTCGACCATCCCCGGCCTCATATCGCAACCGGGATAATGTTGCAAGCTATGGAAAGGGTAACCAATGACACAACTTGAAAAGGCAAAAGCCAATCGTATAACGCCCGAGATCGAGGCCGTTGCAGCGGACGAAAAGATCGATCCCGAACGGGTTCGCGACGGCATGGCCCGTGGGGTTATTGTCGTACCGAACAACACGCACAGAAACACTAAGCCATTGGGCATAGGCGAGGGCCTTTCGGTAAAGGTAAACGCCAATATCGGCACATCGCGCGATCATCTGGACATTGACGAAGAAGTGGCCAAAACGCGTACCGCCATCGAAGCGGGCGCCCATACGGTTATGGATCTGTCCACCGGCGGAGATATCAAGGACGTGCGTCTCACTATTATCGAGAACTGCCCGGTTCCAATTGGAACAGTACCGCTATATCAGGCCGCGGCCGAAGCGCCGCTAAAGAAAAAATCTTTCCTCGACACTACGCCGGACGAATGGCTCGAAGTTATCGACGAGCAGGGCAGGGAAGGGGTGGATTTCATCACCGTCCATTGCGGTGTCACGCGCGAATCGGTGGCCAAATACCGCGCCGAGGGCAGAGAGCTTGACGTCGTCAGCCGTGGCGGATCGCTCACTATCCATTGGATGGACGAGAACGAGGCCGAAAACCCGCTCTTCGAGTATTTCGATAAGCTGCTTGAAATAGCTCGTGAGCACGACATGACATTGAGTCTCGGCGACGGCCTGCGGCCCGGTTGCATCGCAGACGCTACTGACCGCGGCCAGGTGGCCGAGTTGATTACTCTCGGTGAACTGCAAACTCGCGCCACCAAAGCAGGCGTGCAGGTTATGATCGAAGGACCGGGTCATGTCCCGATGGATCAGGTGCAGGCGA
>CAZDAF010000024.1:0-20994 GCA_964503115.1 uncultured bacterium | reverse complement strand
TATCGAGGCGGAAAACGAGACCGGAGTTGACATAAGCGTCACCGGCATAGCGCAGACCAAGGTCGAAACCTCGAATTACATGAGAAGCGACCTGCAGAAATTCATACCCTACACCATACTGCTGATAGCGGCGGTACTATTCGTCAGCTTTAAACAAGGACGGCGCATAACTCCGCCATTGATTCTGGTTGTTTTTGTGGTGGTGTTCGGTCTGGTGGCCCAGTCCAGGTGGGAACTCGAAGTGCCTTTCAAGACGGAATTGCTCGTCGTAACGGCCCTGGTGTTGTTCCTGGCTTTTTTTGGAGGCCGGGCGATACTTCTCCCACTGTTGGCGGTACTGCTGGCGGTCGAGTGGACGGTTGGGTTTATGGGCCATTTGGATATCAAGTTCAGCCTCGTCACAACGGTTTTACCCAGCTTACTTATCGCCATCGGAATTGCTTATGTGATCCACGTGATGAGCGAGTATTTTCACGAACAGTCTCCGGACGCCGAACCCCGAACGGCGCTGATAGAGGCCGTGCATCATATCAGTCTTCCGGTTACCGTCACGGCAGCTACCACGATGATTGGCTTTGCGTCATTGACCATAAGCCGCATACCCGCCATACGGGACATGGGTATACTCGCCGTTTTCGGTGTGTTTTCCGCACAACTGCTTAGCCTGACTTTCGTACCGGCGATGATATCGCTTTTAGGGCAGCGCCCGGAGGGGAAAACCGATTCCGGGCGGGAAGAAAAGAATCCGAAAGGATGGCTGGAGCATTTTCTGCGCAGTTTAGGGGACTGGAACCATAAACGAGCGGCATATATTTTGATGGTGGCCGCTTTAATCGTATCGGCATTGCTCACCTATATCCCGAGAATAAATGTGGATACGGACTTTTTGAGCTATTTCAGCGAGGACGACCCGATAACCCGGGCCAAGAACAAACTTACCGCACACCTGGCGGGCAGCGCGCCGTTTTTCGTTGTGGTGGACGCGCATTACCCGGGCGCGTTCGAGCAGCCATGGCTTCTGAAAAAACTCGAAAAATTCCAGAAATTCCTGGTCGATCAGGAAGGAGTGGACATCTCTCTTTCGCCCGCCGACTATGTAAAACTCACTAACCGTGCCACATGGAGTAACGATCCCGGCCATTTTCGTATTCCCGGCTCCCAAAAAGCCGTGGCGCAGCTGCTCGAATCTCTCTCCGGAACTCCCGAAATCCTCGAACCGTACCTGAACCCCGAACGATCTATGGCGAATATAATGGTTCGCACCAGAATAGTGGGCAGCCGAGCTACCCTGAAATTGGCCGGGAAAGTGGATGAATGGGCCGAAAAGAATTTCCCGGAAGCCGCAGTACGCATGACCGGTACACTCTACTTGCTGAACAAGACCGCCGACAAGGTCAGCCGTGGGCAGATCGAATCCATTGCATTGGCCATCTTCGTGATCCTCATCGTCATGAGCTTTCTGTTCGTGAGCTTCAAGTTCGGTCTGCTCAGCATGATACCGAACGTTTTACCGGTAGCGGTGCTGTTTGGAGTTATGGGTTATTTCGATATACCTCTTGATCTCTCGACGAGCATCATAGCGAGTATAGTCATCGGCATAGCGGTGGATGACACGATCCATTTCCTTGCCCAGTTCAACCATAACGTGAAAAAAATGTATAACGAACGAGAAGCCGTTCTGGCCACCATGGCCGCCACCGGCCGACCTATCGTATTCACTACCGCCACCCTGTGCCTGGGTTTTCTCGTTGTCAGCTTCAGCCGGTTCCGGCCGATGTACCATTTCGGGCTGCTGACGGCATTTATTCTCTTCGTGTGCCTGGTCGGCGATCTGGTGGTATTGCCGGCGATATTGCGCTTCGTCAAGATTATTACCCTTTGGGATTTGCTTGGAGTCAAACTGGGCAAGGATCCGAAAAAAACGATAAAAATATTCCAGGGATTGAGTAATCGCCAGGCTCGTGTGGCCGCTCTTTTGTGTAATATCCGCAGCTACCCTGAAGGAGAGTTGATAATCAGCGAGGACGAGGTAGGCACCGAGATGTACGTCATCATAAAGGGGAAAGTGGAGATATCTACAGGGGAAGTTGAAGACAAGCTCAGCATCGCTATTCTTGGCCCCGGTGATAATTTCGGTGAGATGGCCATCATGCGTCACGGTTGGCGATCGGCCAACGGTACGGCCCTTGAAGAGACCGAGGTGCTTATTATGGACGATAAAAGCCTCGAGCGTATTCAACGCCGCTATCCCCGTATTGCCGCCGCCATATTCCGAAACCTCACCATAATCCTCAGCGACCGGCTGCAGATAACCACCGTTACGGCAATGTTGAGAGGGAAATGATTTTTTCGGAGCTCCGATAAAAGTACGGTGTGGAGGGCGTCGATAACCGGAGACTCACACAAGCGGAAATGTCCACCTCGTAATCTAAGATTCCAGGTTGAATAAAGATATTGTAACCTGAATTGAAGGGAAGAAAACGGGAAAATGGAGAAAAAATTCGAGCCTAACTTAAAATCTGTAAAAAAACATCGAGTACCCAAATGGTTTCATGACGCAAAATTCGGCATTTTCATCCACTGGAGCCTTTCCTCCGTCCCGGCGTTCGCGGTCACGGGCGAGGGAGATATAACGCAAGGCCTGGCAAAAAACGGTATGAAATGGCACTGTATCAATAATCCATACGCCGAGTGGTATCTGAATACCCTGAGAATAAAGGGAAGCCCTACGGAAAAGTATCACAGGGAAAATTACGGCGATGATTACCCTTACGAAAATTTCGCGCTGGAATTCAACAAGGCTATCGAAGAGTGGGATCCCGAAGGATGGGCTGACTTGTTCAAGGAAGTCGGCGCCGGATACGTGGTCCTGGTGACAAAACATCATGATGGATTTCTTCTCTGGCCAAGTTCAAAACCTAATCCGAAAAAACAGAATTATCACACCCAACGCGATGTTGTGGGTGAATTGACCAAAGCGGTCAAGTCGCGAGGCATGCGTATGGGTTTTTATTATTCGGGAGCGCTGGACTGGTCATTCAACGAAGTGCCGATTACGGACGCAGTGAGTTTCCTTTTAAACGGGCCGACGAGGCGGGAATATGTCGAGTATGTGAATTATCATTTCCGCGAGTTGATAGATAAATACGAGCCGGCAATATTATGGAATGACATCGGTTATCCACCCGGCACGAACGTCAATAAATTGTTCGCGTATTTTTACAACAAAACGCCCGACGGACTGGTTAATGACAGGTGGTTGCAGTTTCCCCGAAAAATACGTGGGATTGTTAAATCGTGGCCCGTCAGAAATATCATCGAATTTATTGCGGGCATAGTGATCAGAAAGCAGGGGATCGAACAGAAAAAGCCGCCGCACAGCGATTATGCAACTCCCGAATACACATCCCGGGAAAATATTTCGGAACGAAAATGGGAGTCCGTAAGAGGGATCGGAAATTCGTTCGGGTACAACCGCATGGAAACCGAAAGCGAATATTTGGACGCCGACGAAGCGGTGAGGATGCTCGTCGATATAGTCAGCAAAAACGGCAACCTGCTCCTCAACATCGGTCCGATGGCTGACGGGACAATCCCGGACGGCCAACTCGAATGCATACGCGGTATCGGCGACTGGCTCGAAATCAACGGCGACGCTATTTACGGAACGCGCCCATGGATTCGCGCTGTAGGAACGACCCAAAACGACACGGACATAAGATTCACACGAAAAGGCGATATACTATACGCGATTCTCCTCGATACTCCAGAGGAATCGGAAATTGTCATCAATAATCTAAGAGCCGCCGAAAAGAGTACGGTAACACTACTCGGCAATGATTCAGAACTCGAATGGAGTCGACAGGGAGTAAATCTGAAGATATCTCTCCCGGACAATCTGCCAAAAAGTCCCGTTCATGCATTGATGATAACGCCGCTTCCCTGTCGGGATTGACGCTTTTGTTGCAAAAACGGTATCTCTATTTTAAGATCGAGATACGTTCATTTGGAGAAAGGCGGCAAGCGTATCCCCGCCCGGTGCAAGGTCCTTGTATCTCTCCAAAAAAATCAGTTGTTAAGGTTGGACACCATGAGTAAGCGAAAGGAAGGTTTTGCGTGTGCGAACGACGGCACGGAAATACATTACGATTACATTCCGGCGCCCGGTGGAGGCCCGACGCTGGTCTTGTGCAACGGGATTTTATGCATTAACAGCTTCTGGGTTTATCTCATCGAGTATTTCGAAGGCCGATACCCCATCCTTACCTGGGACTACCGTGGTCACGGCCGTTCGGAGCTTCCTCGTGACTTCGACAGCTTGACCGTACCCAACCACGCCGGCGACCTGGCCGCAGTAATGGACGCGGCGGGCGTGGAAGAGGCCGTTCTGTTCGGGTTTTCCATGGGGGTGCAGCTGAGCTTCGAATTTTACAATCAAACGCCGGAGAGGGTACTCGGGATCATCGCGGTTTCCGGCTCGGAGGGAAAAGCCTTCAACCTCTATCTGGGAACCGATCTCCTCGAAGGGCTTGTCGACCGGTTTTTTAACCTTGCAGAGCGCTTGAGCCCGGTTCTTGAGTTTCCCATAAATCTTTTCCTGCGTTCTCCTTTAATCATGCCTGCCGCGCGTCTGGTTGGAATAGACCGTCACCGTGGGAAAAAAAGCGACATGATGCCTTACTTCAATCATCTGGTTCAAATAAACAAGCTTATGTCTTTCAAAGCGTTACGCCACTTAAACGAGCATTCCGCCGCAGAAGTTTTATCTAACGTGAAGGTACCCACCCTGATAATTATGGGAACGAATGATCACATGACCCCGCCCGCCCACGCATTGAAATTAAATGAAAAAATACCCGGTTCCGAGCTTTTTATGGTTCCGCACGGCAAACACGCCGCTATAATAGAGAACCCCCGGGCAATAAACTGCCGCATCGAGCTCTTCTTGAGGGATTACTTCGATTTCTCCGCATCTTTGTCACCGGACAAGAGGGAAAAAACGGCGTCTAAAGATAAGCGGTAGTATCGGAAAGGTATTTGTACAGTTTTCCGAGTTTGCTTTCTTTGGGGAGCTTTTCGAGGGCGAGCCGCTGGGGTTGAGGTATGTCATTATATGCCTGCTCGCTTATAAGGAATTCGCCGGCGGAAGCCGCTTCGCAAACAACTCGAGCGCCTGTCATCGGAGATCCGGAAACCTTGTCTATCCTGCCTTCTTCTCCCAGCACGAGCGATAGAGACCCTGCGGTTATTCCAATCCTTATCTCGACCCTCTTAATGGCTGCATCGGGATCCCGTAGTATGTTCAGATTGAGGCGGTCGATGCGTCTCAGGAGCGTTTTTGCGAACTCGAAAGCGCCTGTCGTGGACTCGAAGCACGCGAGCGCCCGTTCCCCGCGCGGCTCCGCGTAATACGGCACACCATCGTGAACGAGATCCCGGAAAGTTTCTATGAACTTGTTTCTAACCGCGTCCACTTCCGGCACTTCGTACTTCGTATAAAGCTCTCGAAAGTCGGGGATTTCGCAAAACAACACGGTGCTTCGATCCGAGTACTTCTTGATGGCGTTATAGGTTATACGCTTTTGTATTGCCTGGATTTCCGCGTCCCCGAGCCCCTCGAAGAGGTAAAATTTCAACCTCGTTTCCGCCACGGCTATATCGTCGCCGTGCCTTAATTGGGCGCCTTCCGGCCTCAGTATACGTTCGTCGTTAAGGACGGTGCCGTTTTTGCTGTCGAGATCCACGAGGTAGAAATGCCTGCCCCTTTTTTCGATGACGGCGTGGTTTTTACTCACTTTCGGGTCGGGAATAACAAGATCCACCTGGGCGGCTCGTCCTATTATAAGCGGTATGCCACGGTAATCCACGCGCCGACCCTTAACCCCCTCGGGACCGTCGATCACCTCCAGCACCGCCACGTGTTTGTCGGGATCAGCCATTGCATGGAATCTAACACACCCTATTTCTCATCTCAAGCCACGCAAGCGAGAGAGTCTACGACATGTTTGGGGGGTAATTGTGGTGCAGGCATCTTGTGTGCGGGTTTTTGCAGGCTGGAAGCCTGCGCCATAACTCCAAAAAACCGCCCAAATCGCCAAAACCCCATTTTATATCGCAGACCCAAGCCGATAGGCGCACTTGACATCAATAGGATATTTGCCCAAACTGACATAATCATGAAACGGAAATACATAATTGTCGCGGTACTCACCCCGCTAATGTTGCTTTTGGACCAATTCACCAAGTGGCTTGTGGTCAGGCATATGACTCTCGGGCAAACCAAGCCGATTATTCCGGAATTTTTAAGCTGGCATTATCTGGTTAATCCCGGCGCGGCATTCGGGCTATTCCGCAACCTGCCCGAAAAATTTCGCGCGCCCTTCTTCCTGACAATAAGCGCAGTGGCCATATTGGTCGTCGTCTATTATCTCGTAATCTCCGATGACGACAAAGTTATCTTTCCTGTCTGCATCGCCTTTGTGATTTCCGGCGCTTTGGGGAACCTGATAGATCGCATACGCCTCGATTATGTGGTGGATTTTGTCCTGGTGGAAGCCACCTTCCTCGGGCAGGGCGCGGTCGATATTCTTAACAAATGGTTCGGTACACACCAATGGCCCAGTTTCAACGTTGCCGATTCGCTCATCGTCGTGGGGATAATCGGGATGGCCATCGATCTTATATTCTTCATGCCGGCGGAAGAGGAAAATCAAAAAAGCGAAGCGGCGGACCGGGAAACGGACACTCAGGAAGACGGACACCTGGAGTTAAGCTCGACCATAGCGGATCAGTCTGAAAACGAAGATTGAGGCTTCCTTTATGAAGCCGATTTTATTTCACCTTTTCAGTTACCCCATCCCTTCCCATGGAATATTTTATCTCCTGGGCTCCACTGCCGCCCTCATTTGGGGATACTATGAAGGCCGTCGATGCGGCCTTGACCCCAACAAGATACTCGATATAGGTTTTTGGATAGCTATAGTGATGATCGTCGGTTCGAGACTCACTTTTGTGGCAATTTATCCGGAACTATTTACCGAAGATCCCCTTCGCGTCTTTCGGATATGGGAAGGGGGGATGGTTCTATACGGCGGCGTAGCCGGCAGTATAATAGCCTCGTTGGTGGTTATCAAGGTGTTGAATATGCCCGTGGGCAAGGCGGCTGACGTGGTCACTCAATCAGGCGTCCTGGGACTGGCCATAGGTCGAACAGGGTGCCTGTTTGCGGGATGCTGCTACGGCAGACCGACTGAAGCGCCCTGGTGCATAAGCTACACCGACCACGCCGCTTTGGCCTATAGGCTCGTCGGGGACAAATGCCTTCATCCCACGCCCATCTACTCCGCCTTATGGCTCTTTTTTGTTTTCGCGCTTTTGGTTTGGCTTTCCAGACGCAAAAGTTTTCCGGGCCGCGAGACATGGTGCTTTTTTCTTGTTTATCCCGTCGGTCGATTCATAATCGAGTTTTATCGCGGCGATCCTCGGGGGTTTTTTCTCGAGCCGTATTTATCGAGACTCTTCGCGCCCTTTCTCGAACACCAGACTTACAGCTTGATGCCTGCCGGCGGCTTTTATCACGCGCCGTACCTCAGCACTTCCCAGCTTATAAGCGTGCCGGTCTTCATACTTGCGGCGGCGGGATATTTCATATCGGCGCGGCGCGCAAAACAGTGACTATTGCAACTGAGGCGCTATCGTGATATATGATAAGAAGAGGTAAAAATGGCTGGAGAAACAGTTTTAGTCGTTGACGATTCTCCCACCGTTCGGGAGATAGTGTCCGACGCCCTGGAGGATGCGGGGTATAAGGTCGAGCAGGCCGCCGACGGTGAGGAGGGCACTCAAAAAGCCTTCCAACTCCGACCAGACCTGGTAATACTCGATCTCAACATGCCCAAGCGTGACGGGATAGATGTGTGTGCGGATTTAAGAGAAGCGCCCGAAACAAAAAACATCAAAATTATCATGCTCACCGTTCGCGACAGCGAGTTCGACCAAATGGTCGGCAAAGAAGTCGGGGCCGACAGATACCTGGCCAAACCTTTCGACAGCGATTCGTTGCTCGCCGTCGTAAAAGAAGTCCTTCCCTGACGGCATTAACCATCACGTTCCCAAACCTGCTTTATTCAAGTGGTGAAAAATATGCCCGCGCCCCAGAATATTCCGGCGGCAAGAGCGAACGCCATTCGGTTCAGCTTCGCATATTCCAATTATTTTACCCCTCTTCCGAAGAAGCGTCCGCCCCTTCACGAACGTAACGAGAAATAACCGCCACGATCTCAGGCTCCAATTCTCCAAACTTCACGCCCATTCCCGGTACCGTATCTTCATCGTCTTCACGATACCTCACAGTACGCGCAACTTCTCCCAACGTCACAACGCGTTCTTTCTTATCTCTGAAAGGTATAAAAAAGTCCAGTTCCACGTTCGTACCGACGTCATACGGCTCTCGCGTCTCGAGGAAAATTCCTCCCAGGCTGACATCGCTCGAATAGAAAAAATGAAACTCCCTGGTCGACCGGTTGGTAACCTTAACCACAAGTGACACTCGGGGGTATAATCGCCGCTCTTCCATAATGACCTCCGGTTGTGAATTTAATCGCAGTTCACGTTTTGTTCAACAAGCAAGACAATAAAGAAGTGCGAAGTTCTAAGTGCTAAGTTATAAACTTGTCCTGAGTGAAGTCGATGAGTGCGAAGTTTTCTCATACTTCACACTTTTTTCAGCCGTCCTCCGTGTAGAATCGCCGCACTTCGGCTAAAACATCTCCAAGAGGCACAATCTCGATATCCTTTGATGTGCGTTCCTTCAACTCGACGTTGCCTTGCCCCAAATGCTTCGAGCCGATCGTAATCCTGATCGGTATCCCCAGCAGGTCCGCATCGGCGAACTTCACCCCCGCGCGTTCGTTGCGGTCGTCCAACAGTACCTTGAAGCCGGCGTCTTCAAGCTCATCGTGCATTTTGGTAGCCGCCTCGTTTATTTCCTCATTCTTCACGTTAACCGGAAGTATGTATACGTGGAAAGGCGTTAACAATTTCGGCCAGATTATCCCCTTCTCGTCATGATACTGCTCTACTGCCGCCGCCGCCGTACGGCCTATGCCTATACCGTAGCAACCCATAATAAAAGGCCTGTCTTTGCCGTCCGCATCGAGGAACGTTGCGTTCATCGCCTTTGAGTATTTCGTTCCAAGCATGAAAACATGCCCGACCTCGATACCGCGATATTCGTCAAACGTCCCATTGCAGCGGGGGCACCTGTCTCCCGCCTCGGCCTGCCGTATATCGGCGTATATATCGACATTGAAATCGCGTCCTATATTTGCGCCGGTCATGTGCGCGTCGGCGGCGTTTGCGCCCACCACGGCGTCGGTCATACTTCGGATCGCATGGTCGGCTATTATTTTGATGTTCAGGCCGTGAGGGCCGGCAAAACCGACGGGCGCATTGGTTACATCCTCGACAGTCGCCGCATCGGCCATTTCGACCGCCCCGGCCCCAAGCGCATTGCGTACTTTGATAGGGTTGACCTCATGATCGCCGCGCACCAGCGCCGCCACCGGCTTGGAATCAACGAGCATCACGATGGTCTTTATCAACAGATCGGGCGTCACGCCGAGAAAGCCGGTCACTTCCTCGACCGTACGCATGTTCGGAGTTTCGACGCGCTTGAAATCTCCCATCGCGGAGACATCGGGTGATGGAGGTTCGGCCTCCGGCGCCGCAATTTCCGCCAACTCGGCGTTTGCGGCGTAATCGCATTTCTTGCAGGATAACACCATATCCTCGCCGGAATCCGCCAGCACCATGAACTCGTGGCTGAAACTGCCGCCTATCGCGCCCGTATCGGCCTCGACGGCGCGATACCGCAATCCGCATCTCGAAAAAATGCGGCAGTAAGCGTCATACATGGCGCGGTAGCTCTTCTCGGCGCCCGCCTCGTCGGCGTCGAAGCTGTAGGCGTCTTTCATTATAAACTCGCGGCCTCGCATCAATCCGAATCGCGGGCGGATTTCGTCTCGAAACTTGGTCTGTATCTGGTAGAGGTTGATCGGCAACTGCCGGTAGGATCGGATTTCATGCCGCACGATGTCGGTTATAACCTCCTCGTGGGTAGGCCCGAAACAAAAGTTCCGGTCATTGCGATCTTTGATGCGCAAAAGTTCCTTGCCCATAACATCCCATCGACCGGTCTCTTCCCACAGCTCTCTCGGTTGGATGGCGGGCATGACAAGCTCGATGGCGCCGGCACGGTTCATCTCCTCGCGCACAATGCGCTCGACATTCCGAAGCACCTCCATCCCCAGCGGCAGGTAGTTGTATATGCCGGCTGCGAGTTTACGTATCATTCCGGCGCGAACCATAAACCGATGGCTTATCAGTTCCGCGTCCGCCGGGTCTTCCTTCAGCGTCGGTATGAAGGACTTCGAGTAAAACATCTCCACCTCGCGAAAAAAACATTGGTTTGCTCAGATAATAATAAAAGGAGAAGAAACTTTCCACCGGAATACAGTTCTTCTGCTCCATTGGATTCGTTTATACCTAAAATCAATTCTATCGGAACAAAGGCTTCAGAGCTTCGTCCATCTTGAAAATCATATCCTCTTCGCTGCAACCTCTGCAACGATACATCGTGCTCTTTTCTATCTTCCCGGTCTCGACATCGATCAACATCAACGTCAGCACAATCGTGTTCTTTATACGCCCGACGCTGCCGGTGAGCATCTTTTTTACGCCCAATTGCCGCCCCATCTGAACTATGCAGGCCGAGTCCGTGCATCCCGTCTGCTGGAAGCCGATCTCCGTCAACATCGCCTCCATATTGTCCCGATCAAGAACGTTATACCTCCCCGACCGGACGCAGGCGTCACGGATCGCATCCGTCAACATCGGCGCGCTCGCAGGTGAAATTCCCTGACGAATCTTTATCTCGTGAACACCAAGATATGTCTTCTTCGTATCCGCCATCATGGAAGTTATCGATTTGGTTGTGATGCGCATCAAAGCGATATTGGTGGGACTTTGTGCGGAAAAAAATTGATTTATACCGGTCAAAGCGCTTGTTTGTGCTTTTTCCAAAGAGGTATATAAGAGCTTGGTATACAGGTCTCCCATGTCCCAAAATGCGCCGTAATAAATTCCCAATCCTACCGTTCTTTTCTTACCTTCAGCTTTAAATTTCCAGATAATATTTCCGTTGTTTGACTGAATCAATTTATAAGAAATTTCAGTGTGCCCTTTCCTGAACTCGTGGGAATAATTGGTTGAAAAATTAAAGCCAATCCTATTCCTGTAAAAGCAGCCACATAAGTAATCGGGTTTGATGCATCATGCATCCAGAAATCACTTATTTCGGCACATAGGAGGAGGTCAAATCCTTTTTCGATGGCAATCGTTGAGATTTCCGATGGGTTGGTTGGACATTTACCGGGAATATTTTTCACTTCTTTGAAAATACCCAAGTTATTTAAATCTCTTATAAATAGTTCTTTAATCCTTTTTGGAATCGGTTCTGCGAAGTCGGCCTCACGAATTGTCCACTTTGGTCCCGGGGCAAATTCCCCCTTGTAGGTCACAATTCTCTTTCGCGAATCGGTAAAGTCAAAAACACCAAGTGTAAGAGGAGTTCTTTCTCTGATTGGAAATTCCTGAGTAATGGAATAGCTGATTGTGTAAGCCCCCTTGGCGACGCCTGAACAGGAAGCAACCAAAACCGTGAAAGCCACGGATATGAACAGTACTAAAAGGCACTTAACCCTCATTTTTCCTCTCCTCTTCGGCTTGATTGTTTTTTAGCGTTTGATATGTAACACATACCGCTATATGTCGCAACACATCGGGTGCCACGGATACGCCGAAGGCTTATCCGTGCACGACCTTCAGATATTCCATTGTGGGGTGCCACGGATACGTCCCGCAAGGGACTTATCCGTGCATATCCCTTGGATATTTTGTTTGATAGGAAGAGCACGGGCAAGCTTCGCGTGTCCTGCAGACCCGTCTGGGCCCGTGGCACCCGTTAGTCCTAATAGTATCCATAAAATTCCCCCGAAAGGCGGACTTTACACCTAAACATGGGGGCTATATCATCATTCTTGCATCGAAAGTTAAATTGTCATGCTTGATAAAAAGGTTCTTACCTCGATAGTTTATCTCGGCTGGGAGTTTTTTCTGCATTTATTGCGGAAATACGTATTAAGGCGTAAAAGTCCCGGTCTTGAGGAATTTATCGAATATTACCGCGAAGACCGCATCGTTTCCCTGACCGCCGAGGAAAGAGATCGACACCCCGCCTATTCCCGCTGTATAGCCTGCGGGTTGTGCGATCCTGTCTGCCCGGTATTGAACGCCGTCGGCTCGACACGTTTCGCGGGCCCTGCGGACGTTGCCTGTAGCCTCAGCCGCGACCTCACCGAGTCGGGCGCCTGGCCCGATCCGTTTTTAAGTACGCTGTGCGGCGCTTGCGACCGCATTTGCCCGGAGCAAGTTCCGGTGGTGGAGATGATTACGTACCTGCGCCGCAAGAGTCGCCTTACCGTGCCGGAAAACCTGCCGGCTTTTTACCGGGAAGCTATTGTGAACCTCGAGGGGGGCAATGGCGTTTTCGGCAAGGTCGCTCCGTCCGACCGGCCCGACGCGGCGCAATTGCTCTACTGGCGCGGGTGCCGCCAGGCTGTATGGGAGACGGACATAACGAGGAAACTTCTCGAAGAACTCGGTGTCGATTTCATGACTGTTGAGGAAGATTGTTGCGGCGGGTTACCTGTCGAGATGGGCCTGGATTATGACGCAGCGCCCGTGCTTGAGCGTATTCGCGCTTCGGGCGCTTCCGGGATTGTAACCGCCTGCCCGATATGCGCCGCTACGCTTCGAGGTGCGCTGCCCGAAATGTCGGTTAAACTCGCGGCAGACTTGATATACGAAACCGGGCCGCCGCCCGGGAAGCTATTGGAAGGCGCGAAGGTGGTTTTCCACGACCCGTGCCGTATGGGGCGCGGCCCCGATGTGTGGGAACCGCCGAGGGATATTATCCGTAATATGGGCGGAGAACTCGTCGGGCTCGAGCGCGAAAAGGATACCGCATCCTGCTGCGGCGCGGGAGGAGGATTGCTCGAGGTGGAACCCGATGTGGCTCGCAAGGTCGCCCGGGACCGCATCGACGAGATCGTCGCAACGGGCGCGAACATCCTTGTCACCACGTGCGAGCTTTGCGCCCGGCATTTGGCCGAAAATGCTCAAGATATTGAAAAACTCCGGGTTTATACGCTTGAGGAGTTGTTTTTGTCGGGAAAAACGAGTTGAGTTGAGCTTTTTGCAAAAATAATGGTTTGCTTAACACCGGTATATCTAAAGTTACGACAGACAAGGGATTTAAATCCCTGCCTGCCGCAGGCAAGCCTTGTCTCAGGTGAAGCATGTTCGGTTGCCTTGTTTTTGCAAGAAGCTCGAACTGTAATTTATATTCAGGAGAAAGCTGATGAAAATTGATGAAATCCGTACATCGCGATTGATTTTGGACGGTTACGCGAAAAAGCTCGACGACGTTCTGAGCGTGGATGTGGCCATTGCCGGAGGAGGGCCTTCGGCACTGATTGCGGCTTACGACCTTGCTCGCGCAGGCAAGAAAGTGGCCATATTCGAAAAGCGCCTGTCGCCCGGGGGCGGTATGTGGGGTGGCGCCATGGGCTTTAACGAAATTATGGTGGAAAAAGACGCCGAAGACATCGTCGAGGAGATGGGAATCAGATACCGCGTCGACGGCGATGCGATAATGGCCGACAGCGTCGAGGCGACGGGAGCGCTTATATACCGCGCGGTAAACGCCGGCGCCTCACTAATGAACATGGTTAATGTCGAAGACGTCGCAATGCGCGACGGCCGCGTTTTCGGATTGGTAATAAACTGGACGATGATCGAAACGTCGCACCTGCTCGTCGATCCGCTGGCGGTGGAAGCAAAAGCCGTCGTGGAGGCGACCGGGCACGACTGTGTGGTGGCTAACCTCGTGCTCAAACGTGGTTTCAAGCTCGACACTCCCACCGGCGACATCGTCGGCGAAGGCGCTATGTGGGCGGAGCAAGGGGAACGTTTCGTGGTCGAGTCGACCGGCTGCATTTTCCCCGGATTGTACGTATCGGGCATGGCGGTTTGCGGTGTATTCGGCGGCCCGCGTATGGGGCCCATATTCGGAGGGATGCTCAAAAGCGGCCGAAAAGTGGCCCGGATGATTATCGAAGAAATAGGTTGACGAGCATAGTTTCGCGTGTAGTTTGTATCGCAAAATTGAAATGGAGGTTTGGATATGAGCGGAGAAGCAGTCGGAATAATCGGTGGTAGCGGGCTATATGAACTCGAGGGGCTTCAAAACGTTCGGGAGGAAAAAATATCGACCCCTTTCGGGGAACCTTCGGACTCATACATCGTCGGGGAACTCGCCGGGCGCCGTATGGTGTTTTTACCTCGTCACGGCAGAGGCCATCGAATTCTGCCTGCTGAGCTTAATTACCGCGCGAACATCTGGGGCATGAAGAAGCTCGGGGTGGGCCGCATAATAAGCGTAGCGGCTTGCGGAAGCATGAAGGAGGAAATACAGCCGGGTCACCTGGTGGTGCCGGATCAGTTCATAGACCTTTCCAAACAACGCACGACGACGTTTTTCGGCGACGGTATCGTCGCTCACATGGTCTATGCCGATCCGATATGCTCCCAGCTTGCCGACGTTGTATACGAAGCGGGTAAGGCCGCCGGCGCTACCATGCACAAGGGAGGCACTTATATCAATATGGAAGGGCCTCAATTCAGCACCCGCGCCGAATCGAAGGTATACAGAAGCTGGGGAGCCGGCGTTATCGGCATGACCAACGCCCCTGAGGCCAAACTCGCCCGGGAAGCGGAAATATGTTACGCCACTCTCGCGCTGTCGACCGATTACGATTGCTGGCACGAGGCGGAGGAAGACGTCACTATCGACGCCGTGCTCGCAGTCATGCGCGCAAATATCGCAAAGAGCAAAAAAGTTATAGCCGAAGCGGCAAAAATGTTACCCGAAGAAAGAACCTGCGCTTGCGCGGACGCTTTGCAAGGCGCGATCATCACCGACCCGAAAGTTATACCTGAAGAGACGAAAAAGTGTCTCGAGTTGATAATAAGTAAGTACGTCAAATAAACCGCGCCCGGCGGACAAGCCAACCCATACGGGTCTACACTATGTTCCGATTCGCTGGACGGTTTCGGAGGTGCTTTCCGATGAGGTGGGAAAATAAAACAATCAGCTTCTTGCAGGCGATATTGATTACTTTATGCATTGTTTTCTTTATTACGGGGGAGGCAAATGCCGCCGGGATTTACGATCCTTCCTTGAAATGGCACACCATCGAGACCGAACACTTTTACATACACTATCACGAGGGTGCCGAAGGCGCGGCCATGGAAGCCGCCCGTGAAGCGGAGCGCGCTTACGCCGTGTTGACCAAGCAGTTGGATCATACGCCTCGACCCAAGGTACACATAGTGGTGGCCGGCACTATAGATTTTCCGAACGGCGCCGCACGTATTTCTCCATACCCGCAGATTATTTTATTTCCCACCGAGCCGACGTCCGATTCGTCGCTCGATAACTGCGACCTGTGGCTTCGAATGCTTATAACTCACGAATATTCGCACGTCTTGGTTATGGACATGACCCATCGCATACCGGCGGTGTTGAGGCGGGTTTTCGGTTACACGATTTCGATGAACTCTCTGGTGCCCGGCTGGTGGCGCGAGGGGTACGCCGTTTATGAGGAAACCGCGAGAACTACGGCAGGCCGCGGCCGGAGCGCTTATTTCGACATGGTGTTGCGCAGCGCCATACTCGAATGGCGTTTCCCGTCAATCGACCGCGCGGTAGACGGGATGATAAGGTGGCCCGCCGGCGAGTCGCCGTACATATTCGGCGCGGCGTTTTATCAGTATCTAGCGAAAAAATACGGGGAGGAGAAGCTGACGGAATTCATGCACCGCTATTCCGGCCAAATGATCCCCTTCAGGATGAACGCGGCGGCCAGACACACATTCGGCAAGGATTTCAACTCGCTGTGGGAGGAATGGGAAGGCTCGTTGATGGAGAAGTACCGGCTCCAGGCGGCGGCCATCCGCGCACAAGGCATAATTGCGGGAAATGCTATAACCGACCGGGGATTCGGCATCGGAAAGCCCGCATGGACTCCTTCTTCCGACCGGATAATCTTTTACGACTACGGTCCGCACGCCGCCGGCTCGGTCCGGACAATCAAACCGGACGGCAAAGGCGAAAAGAAACTCTTCACTACGAATATATTCGGCGCCATGAATATCGATTCGTCCGGCGAGCGATTAGTTTACGCACGGTTAATTCCTTACAAGGGTAAGCCGTCAAGGCGGTATTATTTTTATACCGATCTTTACTTGTACAATCTCAAAACAAAGAAATCCAAGCGGCTGACGAAAGCCGAAAGGGCTCGCGACCCTTCCTGGAGCCCCGACGGGAAGTTTGTGGTTTATGTGTCCAAGACCGAATCGGGAACCGTCCTGAAAACGATAGAAGTCGAGACCGGTTCCATAACGGAAATATTGAAGCCCGGGGCCGGGATGATGTTGGACACTCCCCGGTTTTCTCCCGACGGTTCGAGTATTGTATTCAGCGCGCGAGTTTCAGGTCGGGGCCGCGACATTTTCTTAATTAAAAAAGACGGAAACACCCCCGAACGACTGACTTATCACCGGGCGAGAGACCTCGATCCCTCCTGGAACCATGACGGCCGCTACATATTGTTTGTCAGCGAGCGGACCGGCGTGCCGAACATCTTCGCCATGGATGTCGCCGGCCGCGATCTATTCCAGGTCACCAACGTTCTTGGCGGGGCTTTCCAGCCCGCGGCGAGTCCGGACGGCAAGTGGATCGCGTATTCCGGCTATTCCTCGAAAGGGTACGATATCTGGGTAACGCCTTTCGACCGCGCTTCGTGGCGCGGCATTGGAAGAGAAGCGCCTCACGAGGCGGACTCCGTCGTCGAAGCCGCTCCATCGGTGAAGACCAAACTACGCCCATATCGCCCCTGGTCGTCCCTGTTGCCGAGGTATCTTATACCTAACTTCTGGTATGACGGGGTGGACACCTCCGTGGGGTTTCAAACGGGCAGCGCCGATCCGATCGGGCGACACGCGTGGATGGCGGGGGCCGGTTGGGGCAGCGCCAGCGAGTTCATAAGTTGGAGCGCGGCATACGCTTACAGCCGCTTCGTACCTACCGTGGGCGTCTCCGCCGCACAGTATGTGGTATCATACGGGGAAATACTTATCGAACAAGTAAGCGAAGATAGCGTAATAACTCTCGACGAGGACTACTATGAATTGTGCACACGGGGAATGTTCTGGATCGAGGATACGTTCGCTGTTAAGAAACTGCCGTTGCGCGTGAGTCTCGCTTACAAGTGGCAGGAACGTGACAACTGGACAGATCTGACTCCGGCAACTATAGAGGAAATATTGGCAAAGGGCACTTTCAGCGGGATGGAATTAAGGCTGGAGGTTAACGCGGCAACAAAATATCGGTACTCGATCAGCCCGGAGAAAGGTTTCCGGTTAAAGCTGGGATTCGAGTGGCTCGACGAAGGGTTGGGCTCGGACTATAACCAGCGCATACTTACCGGCGACCTGCGGGTGTTTGTGTCCAACCCTTTATTCAGACACCATGTGCTGGCAATGCGGGCCGCCGGTGGAATAATGGAAGGGGACAAGCTTTTTCAGGGGACTTTCCGCGTCGGCGGCGCAGTGGGAGAAAGTATACTCAGTGCGCCGGGGAACAAGTTTTTCATGCTGAGGGGTTATAGCGTCTCTCAGTTCGTCGGCGATAGGGCGGCGGTTTTCAGCGGCGAGTATCGTTTCCCGATAGGTTACCCCGAGAGGGGTTGGAGAATGGTTCCCCTCTTTTTGCAGAAAGTCCACGCGGCAATCTTTGCAGACTACGGCGGGGCGTTCGGCCGCGAGGAAAACTATCCTTTCGTGAGCAAGTACACAGGGGAACAAATGACACTGACACTGCCGATAAAGGAAGATTGGAACCTGGGCGCGGGGGCCGAATTGAAGCTGACCGGTTTTATAGGATGGGGATTGATCGGCCAGGCACTCACTTTCCGGATCGGCTATGCCGACGATGTAACCGGTGACGGGTTGGGATCCACATTGTACCTGGAGTTGGGCACGAGTTATTGAGGCGTGTGTCGTGAGATCGAAATACAAACGAGTGGCGATGAAGAAAAAGATGGCACGGGCTAAATTGGTACCGTACAAGGACGGCAACCCGCCTCGACAGACTAAGGGTGCGGGCAGGGCAAAGCCATTGATGCAAATAGAAATCACCCCTCGATCCCGAACGGAAAATGGCGAGGGGGAGAATTGAGAATGCCCGGTCCGCTGGAAGGAATCAGGGTGTTGGACCTTACGAGGGTCCTTGCGGGGCCTTACGGCACTTTGCTGCTTGGAGATCTTGGTGCCGAGGTGATAAAGATCGAGCCGCCCGACGGCGACGGTACGCGCGGCAAGGTCAGCACCAGCCTGGGCGCCACGCCGGAGCATTACCTGCACAAGGGCGAATCGGCTTACTTCATCGCCATCAACCGAAACAAGAAAAGCGTCGTGCTCGACCTCAAGCGGGAAGCCGCCCGAGAGGTATTTCTCGACATCGCGCGGAGTTCGGACGCGGTGATCGAGAATTTCCGCCCCGGAGTGGCCGACCGGCTGGGGATAGGCTACGAGGCTACTCGTGCGGTCAAGCCCGACATAATTTACTGTTCGATTTCCGGGTACGGCGCCGACGGGCCATTGCGGGACTGGCCCGCTTTCGACGTTGTGGTGCAGGCTTTGGGCGGTGGGATGAGCATCACCGGCGAGCCTGGCCGGCCGCCGTGCCGCGCAGCAATTCCCATCGGCGACCTCGCCGGTGGGATGTTCGCCGATATTGCGATACTCGCCGCATTGCGACGGCGAGACAAGACGGGCGAGGGCGAGTGGATAGATATGTCGCTGTTCGACGGGCAGATAAGTTTGTTGACGTACGTTGCTGGATATTACCTGCTGAGCGGGATAGTCCCGGATCCCGTGGGGAGCGGTCACCAGACGGTGGTGCCTTATGGCGCATATCGCACGAAAGATTATTACATCGTTATTACCGCCACCAACGACCGTTTCTGGCGGAATCTGTGTCGAGCCTTCGGTTGCGAAGAAAAAGCGGACGAGTCGGGGTTCCGCACAAAGGAAGAGCGTTCCACAAACCGCGCAACGGTGGACGAATTTGTAGCGTCTCACATCATCAAGCGCACCAACGACGAGTGGATGGAAATACTGAAGGAGCACGATGTTCCCGCCGCGCCGGTGCATACCGTGGATAAAGCGCTGGATGAGGAGCAGGTTTTGCACCGCGATATGGTCGTCGAGATCGAGCATACCCTCGGGGGCAAGATACGGTCTCCGAACACGCCTTTTGTGCGTATGCGGGGAGTGGACTCAAAGAATTATTCTTGCCCGCCGTTGCTCGGCGAGCATACCGAGGAAGTACTGGAAAACCTTCTCGGTTATTCGAAGGGCCATATAAATAAGTTGCGAGCCGACGGCGCCATTTCTTGAAACTTGAAACTCAATGCCATGATTCTTGATCTACATGTACATACCGTGCTGTCCGGAGACGCTAAGCCTACTGCGGGCGAATACGCCGAGCGGGCCATGGAATTGAGGGAGAACTACGGGATCGACGGATTTGTCATAACCGAGCACCGCTATTGGAGCGAAAGCCGTTACGAGGAATTGGCCGACTTATCTATGAAAACGGGGCTTGTTATACTCCAGGGCGTCGAGCTCGAAACGGATTACGGGCATATATTGGTATACGGCGTCACTCCCGAGTTCGTCGACAAGGTGGACATAAGCACGAGGACGAACGGGCTCGCGGTGGTCGAGACGGCGCTGGCGACGGGCGGTTTTCCCGTTCCCGCTCATCCAGGCCGTCCGATGGTCGGTTGCGGCATTGCGTTGCGCGCCCTCAACGGCATCCGCGCTATCGAGCATCTCAACGGCGGAAACAATGAAGCGGAAAACAGGAGAGCCCAAATGTGGATGGAAGAGTTCGGCCTCTACGGAATCGGCGGCTCGGACGCACACTTCATCAACGATCTGGGAATTTGTTTGACCGCTTTTGAAAATTCCATCCGGGACGATGCCGGTCTGGCGAAAGAACTTGCAAATGGTAACTACCACGCAATACACCTGAAGGAGGCCAAAGGTGCGCGGTAGAACAACGGCATATCTTTTCTTCTTGTCAACGGTGGTAATTCTATCGGCATTTTTGTGTGTCTCATCTTGTAAGAAATCACTCGGGCCGCCGCCGCCGGAGGTGAAGTATTATAATTTCATGTCCCATTTCGAAGAAACATATATTTTTGGCAGGGCACAGCTCATCGATATCGGTTCCCCGGAAGCCAAAAGATTCCTCGATGAAGGCTGGCATAAACCTGAAGTTACCGAGAGCGGTTTCACCTATTCGTACTCTCGAGGGAAGCGGAGCGAATTTCATTTCGATGCGGCGGGTACCGGCCCTTATAAAATGGCGATTCGGGCAAAAGCTTTCACCTTCCCGGCCTCGCCCGCCCAGCAGGTAACGGTAAGCGTCAACGGCAAAAAAATCGGGGAAGTAACGCTTGAGAGGGAATTTTCCGTTCCTGTTATCGATATTCCCTCGGACGCGTTGAAGGAGGGGAGGAATAAGGCTGTTTTAGATTTCGCTTGGGCCAGGAGTCCCAAGGAAGTTCTCCCGGGTAGCAACGACCGGCGGCTTTTTTCTGCAATGTTCGATCTCATAGTAATTTTCCGCGATGAGCAAGAGCTTACTGCATTGACGGAACGGGGTGGTCCGGAGCTGAAAATAATAGGTACCCGGGTAGATGCTGACAAGCAAGCTGCGATGGTATTTCCCGTGAATTC